>CAZWNM010000193.1:0-5419 GCA_964635765.1 uncultured Planctomycetaceae bacterium
ATTGGGGATTGGAGATTGGAAAAATCGCTTGTGGAAATTACACGAGCCAACGCCGCTTTCAGTTTATCGAGACCGACGTGTCGGTTGGCTTGAATGGCCACGACCGGAAGACCCAATTGACGTTCGAGCCGCGATACATCGACGCGCACGCCGCGGTTTTCGGCCACGTCAAGCATATTGACCGCGACGACAACGGGCAGACCCAGCTCCAACACCTGGCTGACCAAATAGAGACAACGTTCGAGGTTGCCGCCGTCGACGATGCAAAGGACGGCATCGACGGCGATTTCACTCCGCCGCCCCAGCAGCAAATCGACCACGACCATTTCGTCGCGCGAGCGAGGCGCGAGACTATACAGTCCGGGCAGGTCGATGATGTCCGCCGGTCGGCCATCGAGTTCCATTTGGCCGATTTTTTTTTCGACCGTGACACCGGGATAATTGCCGATGTGCTGATGAACGCCGACCAACGCGCTGAAGAGAGTTGATTTGCCTGTGTTGGGGTTTCCGACCAGGGCGATGACCGTTGAGCGTGTCTGGGAAATGGTCATGGTCTAGGCTGCGGTCGGCTCGACCATCACGTGGAGCCGATCGTCGCCGCGAAGACAAACCTTATGCCCGGCCAGGCGAATGATGCACGGATTGCCGGGCCGAAACATCTCGATTTTCGTCCCACCGCGGAGCCCAAACTCCTTAAGTCGATGAACGTGATCGGGATGGCCGAGAATATCTACCACCCGTGCCGATTGTCCGGCGAGAAGGCGGTGCAGCGGGATGGTTTTATTATCGCGGGTTTTCACGAAGGATGGTCGGATGGAAACGCGTGGTACACTTCGGACGTATGGAAACTTACCACCCAAAGGCATCATTGCGTTGCGGCTGCGGCGAATTTGTTTGTGTCATAAAACTTCTACTTGAACTATATGCGGTTTTATTCAAAACGGCAAGGGCAGACCGTGGCGGATTGCGATAAATGAACGCACTCGGCCGGTTTGGCGTCGGTTTGGTGTCGGGATTCGACTCCGGAGTGGCGGCAGCAGCGGTCATTTGGGAAATACGGCACTGGAAGGTTCGGCAGGTCGATTTCGGGTGTCGACGCGGACGTGTGAGTTTGGAAATCGACGGACACCGCCGTTCTGACGCCCGGATGGCTTGCCGCATGTTATGCCTTGTGACCATCGATGTTTTTCTCTCACGCCTCCATTCGGCACTTCACGACGACCTTCAGCACTTGATCGCCGGGCCGCGTCGTCTCGTGGGCCAAACATGGAGCGTGAACGTCGGTCGGGAAGAGCAGGGCAAAACTGCCCGCGCGAAGCTCGAACAAATCGCCGGCCGTCTCGTAAAACATCAAGTCTTTTTCCGAATCGTACGCCTGTCGGATTTTCAAGTCGTCGCACAGCGGCGCATAGCCCATCCGCTCCACGCCTTGGGCGACAAACTGCACGTCGAGATACTTTCGATGGGCTTCCCATTGGGCGTCGGCCGTCGGCTTCGGATCGTAGCGTTGCACGATCGCGAAAACCGCGTCGCCGTCGATCGCGTGACGCCCGATCGAAAGCTCGGCGAAATTTGTCTTGGCCAAATACTCCAATGCCTTGGCGATATTCGCGCTCAAATTGCGATACAAAGCGGCGTTTTCCAAACGATCGAGAATCATGGTTTGCGTTTTCCTATTATTTGTTTACTATTTTGAGGAACGATCATCTTCGCTAATCGACGCGAATAGAAAAACGTTAGCGAGGATTGGCGAAAATCATGGTTCCTTGTTTTCTTGTTTTGCGTCAACGCTAATTTCGCAGCGAATGGATCGGCGCGGGAATGCGGCCGCCGAACCGGACGAACCTCTGGCTCGCGCCGGAATTGCGTATGTCCATCACCGGCATGGCGCCGAAAAGGCCGCCGAAATCGACGTGATCGCCGGCCTTCGCGCCGGGAACCGGAATCAAGCGGACGGCCGTCGTTTTGTCGTTGATCATTCCAATGGCCGCTTCATCGGCGATGATGGCCGAGATGGTTTCGGCGGGCGTGTCGCCTGGAATGGCGATCATGTCGAGCCCGACCGAACACACGCACGTCATCGCTTCGAGCTTCTCCAACACGAGATACCCCCGCTCGACGGCGTCGGCCAGCGTGGCGTCTTCGCTGACGGGTATGAACGCGCCGCTTAGCCCGCCGACGGAACTCGACGCGAACATGCCGCCTTTTTTCACGGCGTCGTTGAGCATGGCCAATGCGGCCGTCGAGCCGGGTGCGCCGATCCGATCGATGCCCAAGGTTTTGAGGATCTCGCCGACGCTATCGCCCACGGTGGGCGTCGGCGCCAGCGAAAGATCGACGATGCCAAACGCCACGTTCAACTCGGCCGCCACCTCGCGCCCGATCAATTCGCCGACGCGCGTGACGCGGAAGCTCGTGATTTTGATTTCCTCGGCCAAATCGCCGAGCGTCAGTTTGTCGCTCATGGCCAAACGGCGCTGCAGCGCGCTGCTGACGACGCCGGGACCGGAAACGCCGATGTTCACCGCGGCCTCAGGCTCGCCCGACCCCATGTAGGCGCCGGCCATGAAGGGGTTATCCTCGGGGATGTTGGCGAAAACGACCAGTTTGGCGCAGCCGAAGCCGCGCGCGTCGGCCGTGGCTTCGGCAATTTGCAACAACACGCGGCCCATCTCGCCGACGGCGTCCATGTTGATGCCGGCCTTCCGCGACGCGACGTTCACCGACGCGCAAACCCGCTGCGTTTGCGACAACCCCTCGGGCAGCGAGCGGATCACGACGTCATCGCCCGCAGTCGAGCCTTTTTGCACCAGGGCCGTGAACCCGCCGACGAAATCGACGCCGCACTCCTTGGCGGCCTCGTCGAGCGTCGTGGCGAGCTGCACGGCCGCCCGAACGCCGTGCCCGGCCAAGAGCGACGCGGCCGGCGAAATCGCCAACCGTTTGTTGATGACCGGAATGCCGTATTTCGCTCCAACGCGGTCGCACGTATCGACGAGCCGGCTCGCGCGAGAAGCGATTTTTTGACGAACCTTTCGGCACAAATGCTCCGCGCTCGACGAGGCGCAGTCTTCCAAACTCAGCGCCAGCGTGACCGACCGCACGTCGAGATGTTCGGCGTGCAGCATGTGAATGGTCGATAAAATCTCATCCGTGCGAAGCATGATGCCGCATCCTTATTCGAAACCCGCCCGCGATTCGGACGATGCCAACCGAAGTTGATTCGTGGCGACGAAAATGTTCTCGTGTTGAAGTTTGACGGTGAAGCCGAGCGAATGGCCCATCTGTTCCAGGTCGGTCTGCATCAAGCGGATGTCCCAACGGCTGGGAACCTCGACCTGACCGATCAGCACGAAGTCGTCGCCGCGAATATCGCCGTAGAGATCGACGATGTTGATGTCTTTGCCGGCCAGATATTCGCTGAAACTGCGAACGACGCCAGGCCGGTCGGGTCCGAACGCCGAGATGACGAACCGCTCGCACGGCTCGTTCCGGCGTCCTTTTTCCGATTCCAGGGCGAATCGCGCCATGACGTGAAAGGTGCCTTGCGGCTTGCCAGCCTCGCGCACCAGCCGGGCGAGCGCGTCCGGCTCGATCCGGTTGGGCAGGCTGACGATCATAATGAGCGTGAAATAGCCGCCCAAGACGGTTTGGCTGCAAGCGTCGATATTTCCGGCCATCGTTTCGACGGCGCCGGTGACGGCCGCCACGATTCCGGGATGATCGCTCGACATCACATTCAATACGTAAGCATGTTCCAATCGACTCATGCCGGGATTCTAACAAAACCCGGCCCCGCCTGCAACCGTGGCCAGGGCCAATCAGTTTTTCAATTTGGGCTGTAGGGTGGTTCGAGCGCAGCGAGCCCCACCGTGAAATTCTTCGGAAAATTTTTTGTACGACTTCATTGCAATCGCAACACCACGTCGCCGATGTCCGCCGGCTCCTTCGAGTCTTCCAGCGGCGGAACGGTCACGTCTTTGGCGCCGAAGGCGAACGGCGGCTTCTGGTTCGCCACCGCCGGGATTTTGCCGTTGGCTCTGATTTGCAGCACGTACTCCGTTTCCGGCAGGCCGTCGATGCGGAATGTCCCATCGGCATGGACGGCGACCTTATCACGGTGAAACGCCAGGCCGTGTTCCGATTTCATGAACGCCCCATAGGCCGCCCAGTCTTGTTCGACATATTCCTGAATGCCGGATACGGACGGCGGCCGAAGAAAGATTTTCGCTTCAAACGAGAAGTCCTTCGGCTGCAATTTTGCGTCCGGCGGCAGCGAAACGCGTCCGACAATCGACCGGCCTGGATGTGGCAGGTCGATCCGCGTTGTTTTGCCCGAGGCAATTTCAACAAAGCCGCTGAACCGCGACGCGCTGAAGTTGAATTTGCCCTGCTTGAACGACGGCTGGAAAAAAACCTTAACCGGCGGCACGCGCTCCGCAACAAATTTTCCGTCGGCGTCCGTGGTTACATCGTCGTTGAAGAAGAGACGAATATCGCCGTGTCCGGCTCCGATGTAAATATTTTGACCCGCGACCGGTTTTCCGTCGAGCACGTATCGCCCTTCGATTCGTCCCCACGGCTTGAGCCGCACGGTAGACGATCGGGCGAACTCGGCGGCGGTGGCCTCGGCGTAGCCGCTCGGATGAGCAACCACCAAAACCCACGGATCGACTTCGCCCACGGCGCGGAACGAGCCATCCTCGGCCGTCTCGACGAGTTTTCCAAAGGTTTGCCCGTGGCCGCTATAAGACAGTTTTCCTCGCCGCACGGTCACTTCATTAGTCCACGTGCAGACGGCGACCGACGCTCCCTTGGCCGGCGTGCCGTCGGGCAGCAGCACCCGGCCGGCGATTCCCGCGTCCGGCTCCAGCGCGACATCGAGCGTGACTTCGCCCTCGCCGCGTTGGATAGGCCGCGTGACAAAAGGACGGTATCCTTCGGCCTGGATGCGTAATAGCGTCTCCGGCCATGCGCGTTCCTGACGAAACACAACGGGCCTGCCCGTGTATTTTTTCATGGACTGCGGCTGCCAGGTGATATGCTCCGTCGGTTTTTCGCGGGAAGCGGAAATGACGGCCAACGACGCGATCGGCTTTCCAGTTTTCGCGTCCGTCGCCACAATCTGCACCGAGGCGCCGTTGCGCAGCAGCGAGAGTTTCATCGGCTTGCCTTGGTCCCATTGCATGTAAGTGACCAACGTGGTGGTGGAATGGAAGGCGTAGCCGTCGACGGCTGCAATCTGGTCACCGTCGCGCATGCCGGCTTGTTCCGCCGCGTCTCCTGGCATCACCTTGGCCACCTGGCCGTCCTCGGTCCGGCGGTAGCGCTGGCCATAGCTGGTCACGGCCACACCGTGGCGGTCGAAGGCGAGCCGCTCCCCGCGCTCGCACATGTAGCCGATGATCCGCGCCGGCAC
>CAZWNM010000194.1:0-5417 GCA_964635765.1 uncultured Planctomycetaceae bacterium
CCGGCAATTTTCGGCTCCGCCCCACTGGATGCCCCAGGGAACGCGAACGCCGGAAAAACCGGCCAAACGGAGGATGTGCGGCCCAGAATGGCTCGGCTCATCAGACAGTATTATAATGGTCAACTTTTCGACCTCGATTAGCCCCTCGATCATGGGGCCGTTGGCAAGTACGCCATCGCGGCCAGCGGCCTGGAACGTCGGTTGCAGCGGCGTCGGCCGCCGAATCGTTGTCGCCACTGGTCCAGTGGCGCGGGTTGTAGAGTTGCGATCATCAGTTAGTCTCCTCGGGATAGGGGAAAAAACAGCAATTGCGGCTGTACCGAGACATGAGCGTCGTGGAAGCCGCGAAAAACGGATGCAAGTTGCCTGGCTTGCCGGGTGTCCGTACAATGCACTTTAGGGATGCCACATCGTAGCCTGAACGCGGAAACCAACGCCGAGAGGTGCCTTAATGGCCAACGCCAACGCTCTCCATCGTTGACGGCAGCCCTGCTCCCAGGCAGCTTCTTGGGCCGCCGGCTTTCTTTTGCGGCGTCCTGCCGGAGTTTTAGCAAATTCGGGGTTGTCGCAACTTGGCATCGGCAACTCGAATCGAATGTGCCGATCGTTGCAGGAGAAGCCGATTACCGCCTTGTCTTCGTCCCAGCCGTACATGAATTGCGAGGCCCCGTAACGGCGGATGATTTGCTCGATTTCAGCCCGCGAACGGTCCGAGGATACGTCGGTGCTTGCCGCATATTGGCTCATCGCGCCACCTCCGGCATTTCGTTCCATTCGCGGTTGTCGAGCATTCGGCCAGCGACTGATTTCCCGACTCGTCGCATTATCGCAGCGGCTTGCATGGATGCCGGTGACTCACCATCAATAATTTTATGGCGTGTACCGTCTCGCCAAACGATTTCGTCGTTTTTTCGTGGCGAGTGCATTCCGATGTCTTCGAATTCGCCCCACTGCTTCATAAAAAACGACACGCCAGTGGATTGGCATTGATCGCGTATCGAGCGGACCCAATCCGGGTGTATCGGCCGGGCGTGCGGGCCAGATTCGCCACCGACGATTACCCAGTCGATGTTTCTCCCCTCACAATTTGAACATGGATCAAAACGCGGATCGTCGCCGTGTCGCAAGCAGGCTTTATCGACTTTTCGGCAAAAACGGCAACCAAAGGCGAAAACGGGAATCAACACCGGCCCGAGCAATGGCTCCATCGACAAGAAACGAACGGCTGCCTGGCATTTCAACGGCCACGGAATGCGTTCGTCGGCCGCTTTTTGATTTTCCACCGACGTGCCAATCCAAACGTTCGGGAGCGGCTTATCAAAATCAAGACGTTCCGCGGAATCGTGGCACTTTTCCCAATTTCTTCCCAAGATACCACTGGAGCCGCCGTCAAGCCATGACGTTATAATCCGATACCACTTCGGCGCACAGTCCAACCGACCACTCCCCGTCAACATCGGAGTGCGCGTGGCAAAGTATTCCATCGTCCGTTTTGGTCGCTTGGTCAACAGCAAGAACGTATGTTGTGGACATAGGGCCATGACGGCGAACATATTATCGATCCATTCGTTAACCACGTCCTCGTGAAACAAGTCGCCCATCAGCGACACGGCGATCCGTCGCGGCTTTTTCCA
This sequence comes from uncultured Planctomycetaceae bacterium, assembly GCA_964635765.1. GTDB lineage: Bacteria > Planctomycetota > Planctomycetia > Pirellulales > Thermoguttaceae. Next base: position 1,635 of record CAZWNM010000194.1, read on the forward strand.
GCGTAGCGGTTTAGTGAGTTGATCGGGGTGAAACGTCACGCGAAACGGTTCCTCGGCATCGTAGCCGCATCGCCCGGCCAGTCGCGGCGCCATCCGCCGCGCCCAGCAATTCTGGCATCCATCGCTGATCAGCGTGCAGCCGGAAGTCGGGTTCCAAGTCGCGTCCACGTATTCTATTTTCGTTTGCTGGCCCACGCTTATGCTCCTTTAGTTTCCGCTATTGGCCGGTGGCCAGGGGCTAGTTTTTGCAGTGCCAAGCGAACCGGTAGGCGGTTTGGCCGTTGGGATAGAATCGCGGCAAGTTATTCATACGTGTACCAATGCCTTTCGTGTGACAATTCTTCGGACAGTCCCAACGTCAACGTGAAACATATTGGCAATGCTTCTTGTCGGGGTCCCTTTAATAGCGAGCGATCTGACATTAACAACCTCAGATTCCGATAAGATGGAATTCCAATTACGCTGCCCAACGGCTAGCGTTCCATGCCGCCTTTCATCTTCAATGTTTGCCTTTATAGTGTCCCATCGCAGATTTGATATATTGTTGTTTGCCGGATTTCCATCGTTGTGACATGCGACCATTTCAGAAATGCGTGGAGAGAAAAATATAGTCAAGACAACCGTGTGAACCATCACTCTTTTTTTGACGCCCAAATCACTCATTAAATTGACTCGCAGATACCCCTTTCGCACAATTTCAGGTCGCAACGGTCTCCAGGATGAGGATCGCGTCCATTTCTCTCCAATGCGGGCATTTCTTCCGTAGCGAGACAAACACGTTTGCACAACACCGGTATCGCTCACGCGATAGCCAGAAAAACCAGGAATTAACCGATATTCACACATGATTTATTCCTCCGTCGCCGATGCGCCGCCATCCACGAAACTCTTTTGATTGGATCGCTGGCCGCGATTGCCGCGAATAGACGCCTCTCGCATTTCGATCGCCGAAAGGATAGAGACTCGCCCGGCCTCGTTGATTTCTGCCGGGATGGTCTGTTTGGCTTTTGTAAGTTCGCCGAGCGAGTTGAGTTGCGACACGTCGGCCTTCCACTGGGCGATTGTATCGGCCTCGTCTTGAGGACGGGAAAGAGGCGTGGGCGATGTAGGCGCCGGCGGCTGTGTCGGCAACGATTCGGCATCCTCGCCGGGCTTCCGTTCGGCGTTTATTCCTTCGCTTGGAGGCAATTCAGTAGCCAATTGCTTCGCCAATTGTTCCGACTTGGAAAGTTGTTGCGGCTGCGATTGCGGGGCATCGCAGGCGATTCGCTGCGGATCGTTGCCTAAGTCGATGTCGTCCGCATTCACAACCGCCTGAAGCCTCGCGTTGACCAACGGGTCGATTGGAACCGCACGCCTCGCGTAGCAATCGCGGTAAACCGTTTTGAGCATCATTTGCTCTGGCCATTTTGTCCACACGTTTTGCGTCTCGGCACACCGTCGGCATTTTTCAATATGCTCGGCCGTGACCGTGTGATATTTCGGAGGCCGTCCGTCGCGGTAGATGATCTTGCAGTAGCCGCCCTTGATGTCCGACGTCGCATTGATGATTCGCGCGGCGTCGAACGGGTCGTAATCGTGAATAATCTCGCCGTTGTGAAACGTGAACGAGTCGCGTTTGTGAACCAACACGGCCTGGACTTCCAAAATGCTCGGGTGTCGCTCCATGAGTGCCTTGTAGCCTTGCCACTGCGGCGAACATTTTATCGTGTCCTTGTAGGGCACGAGAGCAACCTGCCCAAGCGTCGGGAGCAGACCCAATGCCGCCAACTGATGCAGCGCGGTGAACTGCGAAAGAGGCGTACAGCTTTTGACCTTGGGGTCCTGAAACGCCACCATCACGTGCGCGATGAACTGGTCTACGTCCATAACGTCGCCGACGGCCGCCGCCAGCCTCGCGTGTATCTCCGGTCGGTCAATCCACGCGGCCAAGGTGGTTGCCGCCGGCCGCTCTTGTAGTCCTGTACTCATTATGTTCTTGCCTTTCTTCCTCGAAATGTGGTGTAAGCGGATGCTTTGACTTCATAAGCATTGCGATTGACGGTGGAGCGGACGAGTTCCATACCGATGCCCGGCAACTGGCCTACCTCGGCGTCGCCCATCGCATAGAGCAACCTAGCCGTGGCGGAATCGCGTTCTTTTTGCCGGGCTGTGATGTCTTTACCCAACTCCACGTAGGCTGCGTAAAAAGCCTCGCACTCCTGAGGCAGTTCGACGGCGACGCCCTCGCGTAATTCGTAGAGAGATTTGATGAGCGACGGCGTGTGCTCATGTTCCCAGCTTGGCTCGGGCGGATCGTCGTTTTTGATGCGCTCGTGCATTTCCCGCGCGGCCGACTCGACAATCGTTATTAGCGCGTCGTTGCGTTGAACCGGATAGATTCTCAGACGGCCGAAAAGAAGGACAGCAAGGTCAACACACTGCCAACCCATGACGGACATTTGGGTCTGCGTTTGAAGGAGCCAATCGTCGGGGATTTCATCCGTTCCCTCGTCGCCGAGATTCAGCGCACGGTCCGCCGACATGGTAAACTTGGTCTCGACGCCGTGGCATTCGTTCGGCTCCGGGTTCATTACGCTGCCAAACTTTGCACGCGCATCAGGCGTTGCGGCGAGAAACGACAAAGATGGGTGAATGAATAGCGGAAGAGGATTTTCGACAACACATCCGGTCGCTTCCGCGTAGTCGGCTAAGATAACCGGCTCGTAGCGCTGTCCGCGTCGCGTATGCTCGTTGCCCTCGAATGGAGCAACCTTGCCGGTCTTTTCGAGGAACACGTCCAGGGCCGTCTTATAGTCGCTCTTGCCCAAAATCGGCGCGATGTCCGTCGCTGTAATGTGAGTGCGGTGCGCCTCGTACCATTCTGGCGTAAGCGATGCCGGGCCCTGAATGGGTTTCGGTCGTTCTTGGGTTGCGTTCATGCTGCGCCTCCGAACGCCTCGGCACGAAGTTCTCCGTCAGTTGCCTCGGCCGTAAGAATGCAAACTCCGAGGCGGATGGCGTATTCGTGGATTAAGCGACGGTTTGCCGGATCGAGTTCGGAAAACGCGACTTGTGGCACGGGAATGATGGCCGTCTTTTCGGCCCCAAGCATCCGAATCCGCTTGATGGCTTCGTCGATTGCTAGCTTCCATCGCGTGCCGTCCGAACGCTCAGAGAAAAAGACCTCGCCGCGTTCGGGGTGTTGCGTGACGAGCCGACCTTGCTTTACCGTGAGAGACTCGCTGGCGACGGCCGCACTCAACACATCGTCAGTGGCGCGGGCGGACTCTCGCAAGCTATCCGCCGCCTTGCGATGCTCTTTGGCCTCGTCGTAAAGTTTTCGAGCCTCGCCGGCTTTGGCCATTGCGGCGCGAACAACGGCAGCTTGCTCCAATGCCTCGCGGGATTTCATCACGGCCTGTCCGGCATCGGCGATCATTTCATTCGACGGAATCTCCGCCGCGTTCGCCTGCTCGATGGACTCGCGCCAACCGGCAATCAATTCTTCCTCGCGTTTGCCGGCTTCAAGCGCGTTCGCCGCAAACTCCACGCCGACCGTTCTGGCGGCGACTTTGTTTTTCGCGGCAGCTAACGCTCGCTCAGCCTCGGCGACGGCCTTGTTCGCGTCGTCGAGTTCCTGCTGAGCCCGCGCAAGTTGCGACTGAAATTCGCCTGGGGTCAGCCGATCGCGCAGCAACATCGTTTCGAGATTTTTGGACGCCTGTTCGCCGCGTTCCTTCGCTTCCTTGCCCGACTTGGCCCGCGCGATAATCTGGCCATGCTCGAAAATCGCGTCTTCAA
>CAZWNM010000195.1:0-5389 GCA_964635765.1 uncultured Planctomycetaceae bacterium
TCCCCTCTATCTAAGAATTCGTAATCAGTGGTCTAGACAACCGGGTCCACCTCAGGCTGTGGCTGTCTTCCTCCCGCCACGGAGCCTTGGCAAACTACGAAACCGGGCGTGGAAAATCATTCTGGTCGCCCACGTCTTTTGGATTTGGGAGCGGGCAAGTGCATCCCTTGCAAGAAAATGGCCCCCATCCTTGAAGAACTGAAACAAGAATATGCGGGCCGAATGGATGTTGAGTTCGTTGATGTTTTGCAGAATCGAGACGCTGCGCGTCAGCATGGCATTGACTCCATTCCCACCCAGATATTTTTCGACACTACCGGCAAAGAGTTATACCGGCACCAAGGTTTCTTTGCCAAGGAAGACATTCTAAAAAAATGGAAAGAGTTGGGTGTCAACCTCACGAACCAGCATGATAGTTAGCCTGGACGAACGCCGATTGGCGAAACAACCCCAAAGTATTGATGCGGATGAGATGAAAGGAATATCGGCATGGACCTAAAAAATGCGGCGGCTGTCTGTCTAATTTCGTTGTTCTCGGCGACGTTGGTCGTCTTAATCGCTCGTTCGCTCGACAACCAAGCGGCTTCCCGGCTGGAGCCGCAATTGGCAAACATCGTCGAGGAACTCCGGGCATTGCGCGGTCAAGGCGGAATAGCGGCCGCGTCAGGCGTTCCAACAAAAGCCGAGACGATTAGCGATGGTCTGATCGTCTACTATTTTCATGGCACCATCCGATGCCCTACCTGCCGGTCGATAGAATCGCAGGCCCAAGAGACAGTTCAGAATCACTTTGCCTCGCAATTGGGCAAGGGAGAAGTAGTTTGGAAAATCGTCAACTACGAACAAGCCTCGGCTAAACCGCTGGCGACCAAGTTTGAGATTCAGATGCCTGTCGTCGTGTTGGCAAAAATGAAAGACGGCAAAATCGAGAATTGGAATCGCTTGGACAAAGTGTGGGCGTTGGTGGGCGATAAGCCTGCTTTTACGAAGTATGTGCAAGGAGAGATCGAGCGAATGCTCACGCCGGAAAAGAAGCCGACGCCCGCCATGACTCAGATACCATCGCCCACGATTCTGACTCCAAAGGCCGAAAGCACACCATCCAAGGAAACGCCTGCAATCCCGCTTCCATAGTTCAAAGTCTTGTTTTCCAGCCATATCCGTAGGAGACCGAAGTTATGAAACGTATTGTCACTGCAATTGCAACCCTTAGTTTATTGTGCCTTTTCGCTTCGGAATTTGCACCGGCGGTTCAGGCAGCCGATGCCGCCGCCAAAGTTACAACGCCGGCCGATCGCATCGTGGTGATGTACTTCCATCGCACGCAGCGTTGTCCGACATGCCGCAAAATGGGCGGCTATTCCGAAGAAGCGGTCAAATCGGGATTCGCCCAAGAGATCAAGGCACGCAAGGTCGAGTTTCACTTCATCGACTTCCAAGACGAAAAGAACGAGGCGCTCACGAAGGGCTACCAAGTCGGCGCCCCCACGTTGATCGTTGCGAAGGTTGTCGATAACAAGGTTGCGGAACACAAAAACTTGACGGAAATATGGGAGAAAGTCGGCGACAAGGATGCGTTTGCCAAGTACGTTCAAGACAATGTAAAAGAATACCAGAAGAAATAGTCATGGTCACTTATCTGCTCTACGTTGCGGCAGCCCTTTATTTGGGCGTGCTAACGTCTATCAGTCCATGTCCGCTGGCAACCAACATCGCGGCGATTTCCTACGTCGGTCGCAAAGTGGGCGATCCGCGTTGGGTGATGGCCGCCGGACTGCTTTACACGCTGGGCCGCTGTTTGCTCTACCTCGGTCTGGCCGTGTTGCTTGCAACCACGGCGATGTCGGTCCCGGCGGTGTCGCTTTTTCTCCAGAAATACATGCACATGGTGCTCGCCCCGGTTTTTCTGCTCCTGGGCATGTTTTTGGTGGGACTCATCACCTTCAGCGGCGGCGGGGCGATGATGAGCGAGCGAATGCAGAAGCGGATCGACGCGATGGGCATTTGGGGCGCGCTGCTGTTGGGCATTCTCTTCGCCGTCGCCTTCTGCCCAACCTCGGCGGCCTGGTTTTTTGGGCTGCTTGCCCTTCTTTTTGGTTCCGAAGCCGGTGCAATCACCGGCGTCTTGATAAAGATTGGCATCAGTCTTCCAAACGCCACTCTGCCGGGAGCCATCATTGTCTTGCCGCTGGTCTATGGCATTGGCACCGCCGTGCCGGTGTTGCTGGTCGCCTTTCTTTTGGCGTACAGTGCCCAATCGGTCGGCAAAGCGTACAATATGATCTCGAAGGTCGAATGGTGGGCACGCCAGACCACCGGCTGGGTATTCGTGGCCGCCGGCGTTTACTTTTCACTCAAGTTCGCGTTTGAGGTAATTTGAGTGTGGCTGCAATCAACCTCCAATGCTTCAGATTGTTGCGTTAGCCTTATCTTGACATTGCTCTTTCCAGTGGCTATATTCTCATAAGCGAATATGAAAATGCAAGTCAAACCCGCCCTGACCACGACAATTGTTCGGCCCACACTGTTCCTTCGTTCCTTCAATCACAAACCGAATCTAAGAGCCGGGGCTGAGCTATTCGATCCCATAAGTTGATTCCTCCTGTTCCATCGTTGACTGCGGCATACCATGACCGGGCTTGTTGGCGTAAAGAAGCCAGTAGGCCACAGGAATCACAAATAGCGTGAAGAGCGTCGAGGCGAATATGCCGAAGATCAGCGACCAGGCGAGACCGGAGAAAATTGGGTCGATGATAATCGGCACCGCGCCAAGCATTGCAGCACAGGCGGTCAACAGGATCGGCCGCAGACGCACCACGCGGCTCTCCATGATCGCATCGAACAACGAGCGTCCGCGAGCCAGCGACAAATGAATGAAGTCAACCAGAATAATCGAATCTCGGGTTACGATACCCGCCAGGGCAATCATGCCGATCATGCCGGTGGCGGTAAAATATACCGGATTCAAGAAACCGCCCACTTGCTGCGCGTTCACGGCATTGAGCAGCCAGAAGCCCGGCATGACGCCAAGAATCGTCAGTGGAATTGCAAGCATGACGACCAAGGGGACGGCGAATGACTTCATTTGAGCCACCAGCAGAACGTAAATCCCAATCATTGCCGCGCCGAAGGCCAAGCCCAGATCGCGGAACACGTCGAGCGTGATCTTCCACTCGCCCTCGCCGGCGAAATCAACGGTGAATCCAGCGGGAACGGCCCACGAGATGCCGCCGCCGTTGTGAAGGAAGGTGCGAGAGGCGACGGGACGAGCGACGGCTGAGGGATTAGGAATTAGAGATTGGGGATTGGACTCACTGGCCGCTACCCTGTCCGTCAACACGTCCATAACCACATCGGCCGGCGGTCGGCCAGCGGTTTCGGCGAACACATAAGCCACACGCTGGAGATTTTTGTGGTAGATCATCTGGTCCACGCGGGTTGTGTCCCATCGCCCTAACTCGGCCAACGGAACCAGTTGGCCGTTGCTTCCCGCACCATGAATTTTTGCCAAGTCGGCGGCACTCGTCCGTCGATCTACGGGGAGACGCAATTCGATCCGCAGTGGATTGCGTTCGGTGTTGTTTCGTATCACGCCCAGCGTACTACCCCCCAGCACGGACTGAAGCGTACTGGCGATCTGTTCCGTGGTAACGCTGTTCAGGGCGGCTTTTTCTTTGTCGGTCACAAAGATGATCTTCTGCTGAGCAGCCTCGCGCACCTGATCGACATCGACGACGCCCGGTTCCACCGCCAGACGCGCCCGCACGGTATCGGCGGCCGACAAGAGGTCTTCATAGCGATGATCGGGCTGGCCGTATACTTCGGCGACGACGCTGGCAATCACCGGCGGTCCCGGCGGCGTCTCCACGAGTTTCATGCGGGCGTGATGGTGGTCGGCGATTTGTTGCAAATCATTTCGCATCCGCAGACCAATGGCGTGGCTTTGTAACTCACGATTCTTCTTGCCCGCCAGATTGATCCGTACTTCCGCCACGTCATCGCCCTGACGGAGATAGTAGTGACGCACCAGCCCGTTAAAGTCCATTGGCGACGCCAGACCGACGTAGCTGGTGTAATCGGCCACTTCGGGCACGCCGGTCAGATACGCCTCGAAGTCTCGAACCGCCGCATCCGAGCGTTCCAACGTGGTGCCTTTGTCGAAATCCAATACCAGCAGCAACTCATTCTTGTTGTCGAACGGCAGCATTTTTAGCGGAACGCTACGCACTGCCGCCAGTCCCATCGCGCCGACCGTCAGTAAGACGATGCCAAGCAAGAAGCTCCAAGCCACGAACCGAGAGTGGAGCAACGGTGCCATGAGCGGGTAGAAGATTTTGTAGAGCCGCGACCGCTTCACGGCGTCAAGATCGTGCGGATCATGTTGATCGACATGGGTTTCCGTGCCGCCGACGCTGTATTTTCGCCTGAGTACATGATAGGCCAGCCAGGGCGTAATCGTGAACGCCACGAGCATCGACATGAGCATCGTCACCGGCACGTTGAGCGCCATCGGCCGCATGTACGGCCCCATCATTCCGGTAATGAAGAACATCGGCAAGAAGCTGACAATGACGGCCAATGTGGCAGTAATCAGTGGCGGACGGATTTCAGCCACGGCTTCCAAGACGATCCGCCGAGTGGCTTTCTTTCGCAGCGCGAAATGGCGAACGATGTTCTCTACGTCTACAATCGGGTCATCCACCAAGAGTCCCAACGATAGAATCAATGCGAACAACGTGACGCGATTGATGGTGAAGCCCAACATCAGATTGACCGCCAGGGTCAGCCCAAAGACAACGGGCACAGCGACCGCCACGATCAGTGCCTCACGCCATCCTAATCCTAAGGTCAACAGCGCGACGACAATAATAATGGCCACGGTCAACGCCTCAACGAGTTCGTTGACCTTTTCGTTGGCGGTCAGACCATAGTTCCGAGTGACAACCAGTTCCATGTTGCTGGGGATGATCGTCTCCCGCAATTTCTCAGCCTCGTGCAATACCGCATTGGCAACCCAGACGGCGTTGGCCCCTTTCTTCTTGGCGATTGCAATCGTCACAGCCGGTTGCGACGATTGACTGCTTGACGGCTTCGATTCGGCGACGGGAGCTTCACCCAGAACGGTGCTGGGAAAGAACTCGTGCTTTGTGAAACCCCGAGCTAGTCCCCAGCCATGTCGCACGTAATTGTTGACTTCCTCCGGCCCATCCTCAACCTGAGCAACATCTTTTAGGAAGGCGGGCCGTCCATCAAATACGCCGACGACCAGATCACGCAATTGCCGAGCGCTGCCAAATGGTTCTCCCGCCTCCACACGAATCAGTTGATCCTTGTTGCGAAAATCGCCGGCTGTCTCGCGCACGTTGGCTGCTTGGATGGCTCGCTTTAA
>CAZWNM010000196.1:0-5389 GCA_964635765.1 uncultured Planctomycetaceae bacterium
CGGTCACGATCCGCATGATCTGCTTCCGCAGGGCCTTCGGCTCCTCGAAAACCGCGAGCGTGTTGCCGTAACTTTTCGACATTTTCTCGCCGTCGGTGCCCGGCACGCGAGCGGAACTGTCGAGCACCTTCGCCTTCGGCATGACGAAGGTTTCGCCGAAGAGATGATTGAAACTCGCCGCTAGATCGCGGCACACCTCGACATGCTGCGTCTGATCCTCGCCGACCGGCACCAGATCGGAATCGTAAACCAGAATGTCGGCCGCCATCAGCACGGGATAGGTAAACAAGCCGGCGTCGGCCGTGAGGCCCTTGGATTTTTTGTCCTTGAAGGCGTGGCAGCGTTCGAGCAAGCCCATCGGCGTGCCGGTCATCAGCAGCCAGCACAATTCCGAGACTTCCGGCACGTCGGACTGTGCGAACAGCGTCGCCCGATCCGGTTCCAGCCCGAGGGCGAGCAAATCAATCGCGGCGTCGAGCGTGTTCTGGGCGAGCGTTGCCCGATCGCGGACGGTCGTCAGGGCGTGCAAGTTGGCCAAGAAATAGAAGGCGTTTTCCCGCTCTCCTTGCAGATCGATATACTGCCGGATCGCGCCGAAATAGTTGCCCCAGTGGAATCGTCCCGTCGGTTGTATGCCGGAAAGAATACGCATGGAAAGTCGTCAGTGGTCAGTGTTCAGTGGTCAGTGCATTGCGAAGCCGCAAGCGGCGGTTTTCCAATCCCTCATCCCTCATCCCTAATCCCTTTCAGCGTTCCCACGACTTCCGCTACCGATGTGGCATCAAGTTCCGCCAACGCGGCGGGAAGCGCATCGAGTATCTGCATGGTCGCCTTGGGATTGTAAAAATTGGCCGTGCCGATCTGCACCGCGCTGGCGCCGGCGACCAAAAACTCCATCACGTCGTCGATCGTCGCGATGCCGCCAATGCCGACAATCGGAGTTTTGACGGCCTTGGCCACTTGATAGACGATTCGCAGCGCGATCGGCTTGATAGCCGGCCCGCTCAAGCCGCCCAAAATGTTTCCCAAAATCGGCTGCCGCTTCCGCCATGAAATGGCCATGCCGAGGCACGTATTGATAAGCGACACGGCGTCGGCCCCGCCGGTCTCAGCCGCCCGGGCGATTTCGACCACGCTGGTCACGTTGGGCGTCAGCTTGGCCAAGATCGGCAGGCGGCAGGCCCCTCGCACGCCGCCGACGACTTTTTCGCACGAGCCGGGATTCGTGCCGAAATCGACCCCTCCGCTGACATTCGGACAAGAGAGGTTCAACTCCAACGCGGCAACGCCCGGCAGGCCGTCGAGCCGAGCGGCCATTTCCACGAACTCCTCGCGAGTGCGGCCGGCAATGCTGACGATGATCGGCGCGCCGAGCGTGGCCAAATAGGGCAAATGGCCCGCAATGAAAGCCTCGATGCCGTCGTTGTCCAATCCGATGGAATTGAGCATGCCGCCGGTGGTTTCCACGGTTCGGGGCGGCGGATTTCCAGGCCGAGGCTGCTGGGTAATCGTTTTCGGCAAAATGGCCCCAAGCCGCGACACATCGATCAGTCCGGCCATTTCTCGCGCATAGCCGAACGTGCCGGAAGCCACGGCAATCGGATTCGCCAGCCGCAAACGGCCCAACTGGACATCAAGACGAACGTCGGCTGGAATCTCGGGCATGGATGGCAAAGCCAATTGGGCGCAACGGGAGCGATCGACCACGGCGGCCGAAACCGTTAGTGTAACGATTCCGACCGTCGGATGTCAATTTCCCCGGCGTCGATTCGGTCCGCTTTTCGCAGACTAAATAACGCCGCCGTGCGTCCGATAAGGCGACATATGGTCAGGCTGGTCCAAGAACCAAGTCCGCTCCCATTCGTCCAAAAGCATACGCAAGCCCTCGGACGTGAACATCATTTCTTGGGTGCGGCGCTTCGGATCGGCCGAATAAGCCGGAATCGCGCAGCCGGCCAACGTGCTGACCAGCAGAGCGCACGCCACTGCCAAAAACAAGTTACGCATCGGAAATTCCTCCGTGAAGCGACAACGTAAGCATGTCGTTTTGCGAGAAAAGTTTATTCGATTTCAGATCGACTTTACCTTCCACAAAAAACAACCCTTGGAAAAGCACCCTTGCTTCCCCGTGCCGCGCTCGACCGGCCTCCGTGCCGAACCGCGCGACACAAAAACTTTTCATGGTGATCTGCCGCGATGTAGGGGTCGCAATCGGCCGCAACGCGGCGGCTCCAATCGTTCCCCCGTCCTGACAAGTATTTTGATGAGATAAGAAACTTCGGCGATTAGACCCCTTGGGGGGAGGCGTCCGCCAACGTGTCGTGCGGTTTCAGCGGCAATTCCTTGCCGGCCGCTTTCGCGCGGGCAGCCCTCGCCGCCGCCGCTGCTTGACGCTCCAACTCGCACACTCGCTCTTCCATCTCTTTGCCCGGCTTGAACGTCACGACAAACTTCTCCGGCACGAGTACCTTATCGCCGGTGCGGGGATTCCGGGCTTTGCGGGGCGCCCGGCGTTTCACCTCGAACACGCCGAAATTGCGAAGCTCAATCCGTCGCTCCGCCACCAATGCCTCGACGATCGCGTCGAAGGTCTTCTGCACGATTTCCTTCGTCTGCAACTGGGTCAGGCCAATCTCCTCGGAAATCGTCCGAACTATTTCTTTTTTGGTCACAACTCAGTTCTCCCTGGAGAAGGATCGGCCTAGGCTGACGCATCGCATGTTCCAACTCAACGCCCTGCTCCAAGTGTAGATGCCGTAACGACTAATGTCAAGGCCACTCTTCGTAACCAGGTGCTACCATTGGGCCGCTGGAGAAGCAATTTACCCCCTCCGCGTGGCTGTAAAACCGCGTGATTCCGTGGGTTGCAAGAATGTATTTTCAAAGAGCAAGTGCCCCATGAGCCGCTATGGCGCAGCACTGCGGCGACTTCGCATGGGATGCCACCCATTATCGTCCGCATATCCCACAAACTTCAGCTAATCCCTATTTTTCTTACAATCGGCATATTCTACCAATCCGTCATGCGATTCTCCCGCCCCTGGCATGGACGGCTCTTCATCGCGGTAATACAATGTAATAAAACGCCCCCAAAGGGATGACCGATGAACGCTTCCCGAAAAAAACAAGAAATCGTCACCTTCAAGGTCGATGAACCGCTGCTAGATGCCATGAACGGCGTTCCCAATCGGTCCGAATTCATTCGGGCGGCGATTCTCGCGGCACTCGACAACGTCTGTCCGCTGTGCAAGGGCAATGGACTGTTGTCGCCCGACCAGCGACGCCACTGGAATGAGTTCGCCGAACATCACGCCTTGGCGGAATGTTCCGACTGCCACGCCATGCACTTGGTGTGCGAGGCCGACGCAAAAACCGACGGCACGGAAGAAGCAAAGGCGGGAGGTCCGTGATGCGACGTATGTTTTGCATCCTTATCGGCGTTGCGCTCGCGGCCGGCTGCCGTCGAACGGCCGAAACGCCGGCCGACGCCCGGCTGCCCGTGTTCGCCGGCATTCCGCCGATCGCCTACCTCGTCGAACAAATTGGCGGCGAGCATGTGAAGGTCGATGTGTTGGTTCAGCCGGGCCAAGACCCGCACACTTTCGAGCCGACGCCGCAGCAGGTCGCCGCGCTCAGCCGGGCGAAGGTGTTTTTCAAGATCGACATGCCGTTCGAGTCGTCGCTGTTGGAAAAAATCCGAGACGGCAACGCGCGGCTTGCGGTGGTCGATGTCGCCCAGGGCGTCAAAAAGCGAAGGCTCGACTCGCCGTGTTGCATCAAAGACGACGCTCACGCGCACGATCACGCGGATGACACGGAATCCTTGGACCCGCACGTTTGGCTTTCGCCGGCGCTGCTGAACATTCAGGCCGGCAATATTGCCGAGGGCCTTTGCCAAGCCGATCCGACACATAAAAAAGCCTATGAAAAAAATCTTGCCGGGTTACAGCAGCGGCTCGACCTACTCGATCGCCGAACGCGACAGATATTGTCGCCCTATCGCGGCCGATCGTTTTACGTGTTCCATCCCGGCTTCGGATATTTCGCCGACGCTTACGGATTGAAAGAGGAAGTCATTGAGGTCGGCGGTCAAGAGCCGACTTCGAAACAGCTTTACGCGCTCGGACGGAAAGCCAAGGCCGAGGGCGTGAAAACGATTTTCGTGCAGCCGCAATACGATCCCGAAACCGTGCGCGGCATCGCCGAGTCGCTCGGCGGCCGGGCCGTGGTGATCGACGGACTTGCGAAGAACGTCATTGCGGATATGGAAGATATTGCGACAAAGATTCAAGCGGCGATGCAGGAAAGCCGTGGAAAGTAATGGTACTCTCCTCTCCTTCCGGGAGAGGCGACTGGGAAAGTGAGCGGCCGTGGCGAGCGAACCCGTCATTTCATTGCATGATGTTACGTTTTCCTACGGCGGCGAGCCGGTGTTGGAAGACGTGAGCTTTTCGGTCGACGATTGCGAGGCGGTGTGCGTCGTCGGGCCGAACGGCGGCGGCAAAACGACGCTGGTCAAGCTGATTCTCGGCGTTTTGACGCCCGACCGCGGCACGGTCCGGGTGTTCGGCCTTCCGCCGCATCGCGCTCGGCTTCGCGTCGGCTACATGCCGCAACATGCGCAATACGATCCGCAATTTCCCGTCACCGTGATGGATATTGTGTTGATGGGCCGGCTCGGTCAACGCGGTTTCGCTGGCGCGTTGGGTTGGCACGGCCGCGTCGATCGCCGCGAAGCGATGAACGTGCTGGCACAAGTCGATCTCGCCGATTTCGGCCGCCGGCCGTTCGCCTCGCTCTCCGGCGGGCAGCGCCAGCGGGTGATGATCGCCCGGGCGTTGTGCTGCAAGCCCGACTTGCTCCTGCTCGATGAGCCGACGGCCAATGTCGATTCGCTGGTCGAGTCGCACTTGCTCGATTTGCTGCGCGAATTGAACCGGCACATGACAATCGTCATGGTTTCGCACGATCTCGGGTTCGTGTCCGACCTAGTGGAGCGGGCGATTTGCGTCAACCGCCGGGTCGTGGTGCATCCGACGAGCCAGATGACCGGCGACGCCATTCGCGACATTTACGGCGGCGAGGTCCGCCGCGTTCGCCACAACGAAACCTCGCACGCGGGACATTCGCATGATTGATTTTCTTCAAGCCTTGCGCGACATTCCGTTCTTCCGCTATTCGCTCATCGTCGGCATTCTGGCGAGCGTGTCGCTGGGCATCGTCGGCTCGTACGTCGTGACGCGGCGCATTACGTACATCGCCGCCGCGATTGCGCATTGCGTGCTCGGCGGCATCGGCGCGGCGTCGTACGCCAACGCCGTCCTCGGTTGGACTTGGTGCGACCCGATGCTCGGCGCCATGGCGGCCGCCGTGCTGTCGGCCATCGTCA
>CAZWNM010000197.1:0-5329 GCA_964635765.1 uncultured Planctomycetaceae bacterium
CGGCGAGTGGGGCACCGCCTGCAACGTGCAGAGCATGGTGTTCGGCAACCTGGGCAACACGTCGGCCACCGGCGTGGCCTTCTCACGCAATCCGGCCACGGGCGAGAACAAGTTCTACGGCGAGTGGTTAATCAACGCCCAGGGCGAGGACGTGGTGGCCGGCATCCGGACGCCCAATCCGTTGAACGAAGGGACGAAGAATTCGCAGAACCAGCACCTGCCGTCGCTACAGACCGAGTGGCCCGAGCTATACAAACAACTCGACGGGATCCGCAGCAAGCTCGAATCGCACTATCACGACATGCAGGACATCGAGTTCACGATCCAAGAGACCAAGCTCTACATGTTGCAATGCCGCGTCGGCAAGCGGACCGGCACGGCCGCCTTGAACATGGCGATGGACATGCTCGAGGAAAAGCTGATCGACGAGCAAACGGCCGTGATGCGCGTTCAGCCGGCGCAACTCGATGAACTCTTGCACCCGATCATCAATCCGGCGGCCGAGAAGACGGCCGAGGCGTTCCTATCTGGGCTGCCGGCCGGACCGGGGGCCGCCTGCGGCAAGATGGTCTTCACTTCGGTTGACGCCGTTGAGGCGGCAAAGAAGGGCGAGAAGGTGATCCTCGTCCGCGAAGAGACCAAGCCCGAGGACGTGGAGGGGATGCCGGCGGCGGCCGGCATTCTCACGGCCCGCGGCGGCATGACTAGCCACGCCGCCCTTGTGGCCCGCGGCTGGGGCAAGTGCTGCATCGTCGGCGCCGGCGACATGAAAATCGACTTAGGCGTCAAGCGGATGTCGGTCGGCGAAGTGAAGCTCAAGGAAGGCGATCTGATTACGCTGAACGGCACCAAGGGCAAGGTGTATGCCGGGGCCTTGGAGATGATGGACGCCAGCGAAAACCCGCGTTTCCAGGGCTTTATGAAGCTGGTCGACAAGCACCGCACGATGGGCGTCCGCACCAACGCCGACACGCCGCAAGACGCCGCGGTGGCGCGGCAATTCGGCGCCGAGGGTATCGGGCTGTTCCGCACCGAGCACATGTTCTACGGCGTCGGCTCCGACGAGCCGTTGTTCCTGTTGCGGAAGATGATTCTGAGCAAGTCGGTCGAGGAGCGCAAGGCCGCCTTGGCCGAGCTGTATCCGTTCGTCAAGAAGAGCATCAAGGCGACGCTCGAAGCGATGGACGGCCTTTCGGTCACGATCCGCTTGCTCGATCCGCCGCTTCACGAATTCGTGCCGCAAGATTCGGCCAAGCAGAAGGAATTGGCCGAGTCGCTGGGCATCAGGCCGTCCGAAATCAAGAAGCGCGGCGAGACGCTGCACGAGACCAACCCGATGATGGGCCATCGCGGCGTCCGTTTGGGAATCACGTATCCCGAAGTGACCGAGATGCAAATTCGGGCGATTTTCGAGTCGGCCGCCGAGTTGAAAAAAGCCGGCAAGTCGCCGAAGCCCGAACTCATGGTGCCGGTCACTTGCGACGTGAAAGAGTTGGACGTGACGAAGGTCATTTTTGATCGCGTGCAGAAGGAAGTCGAGAAGGAGCAGGGCGTTGAGTTGCCTTGCCTGTACGGCACGATGATCGAGATTCCGCGTGCGTGCCTGCTGGCCGACAAGATGGCCGGCACGGCGAAGTTCTTCTCGTTCGGCACGAACGACCTGACGCAGATGACGTTCGGCTTCAGCCGCGACGACATCGGCAGCTTCCTGCCCGACTATATCGACGACAACATCTTGCCGGCCGATCCGTTCCAAACGATCGACCAAAACGGCGTGGGCCAGTTGATCGAGATGGCGGTGAAAAAGGGTCGTGCGACGCGGCCGGACTTGAAGATCGGCATTTGCGGCGAGCAAGGCGGCGATCCGGCGAGCGTGGAGTTCTGCTTCCGCAGCGGGTTGAACTACGTAAGCTGCAGCCCGTACCGCGTGCCGATCGCCCGCTTGGCGGCGGCTCAGGCGGCCATCAAGGCGAAGAAGTAGTGTGGCAATTTCAATAGCCGGGGGCTAACAGCCCGCGGTGATTGCAACGCAAGAAAGCGACACGGGCGACGGTTTTTCACCGCCGCCCTTTTTTTGCGCAAAAGGCGCGGCTGCTCCTCCATCCTTGACACCCTCCCAAAAATGCCGGACAATATAGGGTGAAGGCGGCGGGACGCGGCGCCGGCTTCGCCGAAAACCGGCCGCGGATCACTGAAAACTTTTTCCATGAAAATCGCCCATTACGAACAAATGGAAGCCGTGCCGGTCAACGCCGACGGCGCGGCGAATTGCACGATGCGTTGCCTGATCGGTCCCGACGATGCCGCGCCGAGTTTTTCGATGCGGCATTTCGAAATCACGCCCGGCGGCCACACGCCGAAACACGCCCACGCCCACGAACACGAGGTTTTCATCCTGGAAGGCGAGGGCGTGGCGGTCGGGGGCGACCGGGATTATCCGATTCGGCCCGGCGTCGCCATTTTCGTGCCGCCGAACCAGATGCATCAATTCCGCAACACCGGCAATACCGCGTTGAAGTTTTTGTGTTTGATTCCGCATCCGTTGCGCGGCATGCGCACGCCGTGCGTCGCCGCCTGCGGTTGCGACGGGTGAAAAGAGAGATTGGGGATTAGGGATTGGAAAGCCGCTGTTGGCTTTTTACTAGCCACTAGCCACTAGCCACT
The DNA here is from genome assembly GCA_964635765.1 of uncultured Planctomycetaceae bacterium. Lineage (GTDB taxonomy): Bacteria > Planctomycetota > Planctomycetia > Pirellulales > Thermoguttaceae. The sequence goes on from CAZWNM010000197.1 coordinate 2,665, forward strand.
AGCCACTAATGTCGGCCGCCGCTCAAATCGCCGAACTCCGCGAGGAAATCCGCCGCCACGATCGGAAGTATTACGTCGAGGCGGCGCCGGATATTTCCGACACCGAGTACGACCGGCTCATGGCCCGGCTCAAGCGGCTCGAGGCCGAACATCCCGAGCTGATTTCGCCCGATAGCCCCACGCAACGCTTGGGCGACGAGCCGGTCGAAGGGCTTGCGGCCGTCGAACATCGCGTGCCGATGCTCTCGATCGAAAACACCTACAGCATCGACGAGCTCAAGGAGTACGGCGCTCGCATCGGAAAACTTCTGCCGGGCGAAACCGTCGAATGGGTCGTCGAACTCAAGGTGGACGGCGTCGCCGTTTCGCTGATGTACGAAAACGGCCTGCTCACGCGCGGCGTCACACGCGGCAACGGACGCACCGGCGACGACATCACGCATAACGTGCGCACGATCAAAAGCATTCCGCTGCGATTGAGTAGTCGCAGTCCCCTCTTCCAAAATGAGACAGGAGACATTGCCGGGCAAGTTCCGCCGCTGTTGGAAGTTCGCGGTGAAATCTACATGACCAACGGCGACTTGGTCTTACTCAACGAAGCCCGGCAGAAAAACGACGAGCCGCCGTTCGCCAACACGCGGAACGTGACGGCGGGCAGCATTCGGCAACTCGATTCCCGCATCTGCGCCGAGCGGCGATTGCGATTTTTCTGCCACAGCGTCGGCGACACCGCCGGTCTGAAGGCGAAAACGCATATCGAGTTTTTGCGAGAAATGGCCGACTACGGCCTTCCGCCCACGCCGATGGCCGAGTGTTTTTCGACGTTCGACGGGGCGGTGGCCCATTGCGAGGAACTGATCGAGCGGTTGCACGAATTGGATTTCGAGATCGACGGGCTGGTTTTGAAGGTCAATAGCTTTGACCAACGCGAGCGGCTCGGCAGCACGTCGAAATGTCCGCGTTGGCTCATCGCCTACAAGTTCGAGAAGTACGAAGCGGCGACGCGGCTCAATTCCATTCGCGTGCAGGTGGGCAAGACCGGCGCGATCACGCCCGTGGCCGATCTGGAGCCGGTCGAGTTGGCCGGCTCGACGATCAGCCGCGCCAGTTTGCACAACGCCGACGAGATCGAACGCAAAGATATCCGGCCGGGCGACGTGGTGATTGTCGAAAAGGCCGGCAAGGTGATTCCGCACGTGGTTCGCGTCGAAAAGCATCTTCGACCGGAAGGCGAGGAGTTGCCGAAGTTCGTTTTTCCGAAAAAATGCCCGGAGTGCGGCGCGAAACTGACGAAGGACGACGGCGGCGTTTATATCCGCTGTCCGAACCTCGAATGTCCCGCGCAGCTCAAGGAGCGGCTCCGTTATTTCGCCGGCCGCAACGCCATGGACATCGAAGGCCTGGGCGATAAGCTGGTCGATCAACTGGTGGCCGCGAAACTGCTTTGCAACTACGGCGATCTGTATCGGCTGGAAGCGAAACAAGACCGACTGTTGAATATGGAGCGGATGGGCCGCAAGTCGGTCGATAATTTGCTCGACGGCGTTGACGCGAGCAAGCGCCGCGGCCTGGCCCGGCTGCTGAATGCCCTGACGATCCGCCACGTCGGCACGCGCGTGGCCGTGGTGCTGGCCGAGCGATTTCATACGATCGACGCGATCATGGCGGCAACGGTCGAGCAATTGAGCGAGACGAACGAAATTGGCCCGATCATTGCCCAAAGCGTTTTCGATTATTTTCACAGTCCGTTCGGCGAGGCGACCATCGCCGACTTGCGCTCGGTCGGCGTGAAGATGGACGCGATCGCTTCGGGCGACACCGCCGATGCCGTTCGGGCGTTGGAAGGCAAAACGCTGGTCGTGACCGGCACGCTCACGAAATACACCCGCGACGAGATCGCAGAGTTAATCACGCTTCACGGCGGCCGTGCCGCATCAAGCGTCTCCAAGAAAACCGACTACGTCGTGGCCGGCGAGAATGCCGGCAGCAAGCTCGAAAAGGCCCAATCGCTCGGCGTGCCGGTTATTACGGAAGAGGAATTCGAGCGGATGATGCAGCAAGAGTAGGCCATACTTTGGCATAACGGATCGTGGATTTGTTCGAATGTTATGCTGAAGCGTACTCTAGGGAACTGACGTGTTCTACTGGTTAGGCGTCTGACGCTTCACTGGTTACTTCTCGAATGCGGAGGTGGTCAGCCATCGCATCAAGATCGTCGCTCCATTGACCGTTCCAGGCAACTTCAAAGATCTGAAGATGTGGAGACACAAAATTATCGCTGACGATTTCAAGCCCGTATTGAACCACATCATTGGCGTAAACAAAACCTTTGAAGGCGAATAGTGACCGAGTAAGACAGGGGCTAAATCGATTTTCTCCCTCAATAACTCGGCCAAAATCAAAAACATGGTCGTTCACCAATGTTATGTAGCGGTCATTTCCCTCTGGAGCCCAGGTGAACTCCAAAGGAACAGCCGAACTTACATTTTCAAAATTACCTGTGGAAGACTTGCGACGGACTTCTTTGAGGCGAACTATACAATGTGTTGCTGGAACGGTTCTTCTCGCATTCGTCACCTTAAGATGGTAGTAGATTGGATGCCGACCACTCTTTAATTGCCCGACTTCGCCTCTCAGATTGTGCGGAACGATCGACAATTTCGGG
>CAZWNM010000198.1:0-5318 GCA_964635765.1 uncultured Planctomycetaceae bacterium
TGGCGCAAATGAGCCAGCCGGACATGAAACTGCCGATCCAATACGCCCTAATGTGGCCGGAGCGGCGGGAAGGGGTGGCGGCGCGGCTCGATTGGAGCCGATCAATGGATTTGCGTTTCGACCCGCCCGACTTGGAGCGGTTCGGCGCGATCCGACTGGGTCTCGAGGCGGCGGCGGCCGGCGGAACGGCCGGGGCGGCAATCAACGGGGCCAATGAAGCCGCGGTGGCCGCGTTCCTCGCAGGCCGGCTGCGGTTTGACGCCATCGTCCGCGTTTGTAAAACTGTTTTAGAAAATCACCATTTCGAGCCCGCGCCGACCCTCGAACAAGCGTTCGCGGTCGACCGTTGGGCACGCCAGGAGGTAGAGCGTTGGATTACCACTATGCCATCGGTTTGACCGTCGTTATTCTCAAGGTCGCCGTCGGCCTCGGGTTTGTGATTTTCGTTCACGAATTGGGCCATTTTTCGATCGCCAAATTGTGCGGCGTGAAGTGCGAGAAGTTCTATCTCGGCTTCGACATCGCCGGGCTGAAGTTCTGTAAATTCCAATGGGGTGAAACCGAATACGGCATCGGCGTTTTTCCGTTGGGCGGATACGTTAAAATGCTCGGCCAAGAGGATAATCCCGCCAAGTTGCGCGAGGAAATGGAACGGGCAAAGGCTGGGGACGAGGGGCGGGGGACGGGGGAATCAGTGGCCAGTAAAAAGTCGCAAACGGCCTCCAATCCGCAATCCCCAATCCCCAATCCCTCTTCTCCCCCGCCCCCCGCCCCCAATCCCCCGTCTCTGCTGTTCGACCCCCGCAGCTTCCTGGCGAAAAGCGTGCCGCAGCGCATGGCAATCATCTCGGCCGGCGTCATTATGAACGTGATCTTCGCGTTTTTGATGGCCGTCGCGGCCTATTGGATCGGCGTCGAGCAACCGCCGTGCGTGGTGGGCGAAGCTTTTTCCGGCGGGCCGGCTTGGCAGGCCGATTTGCATATCGGCGACGAAATCTTGGAAATCAGCGGCCGAAAAGTCTCGCAATTCCGCGACATGACCACCGCAATCGCTTTGGGCGACTTCGCCGCGGGCCAGAACGTGACGATGTTGATCCGTCGGCCCGGCGTCAAAAAGCCGTTCCTGGTCTCCGTGAAGCCCGATGGTTCGCGCGGCGTGTTTTTCGTGGAAGTCGCTCCCGGAATGACCACCCGGTTGGTCGATAATCGCACAACGTGGCTCATCAAACAGATGCGGCTGGTTCTGATCGGCAGCGCGGCCGATCTCGCAAAGCCGCCGTTTCGCAACAGCGACGAAATCGTGCGGATCGACGACGTGCCAGTCAGCAATTACGGCGATATCAATCACGAGTTGGCCCGCAAGGCTGACCGGAAAATCGCGGTGACCGTGCTTCGCGCGGAAAAGGACGCCGAAGGCAAGTCGACCGGCGTGAAAAAGCGAGTCGTGATCGCGGTCAAGCCGAATCCCATGCGGCATCTCGGCATCGTGATGCGGCCTGGTCCGGTGAAAGCCGTTCAGGCCCATTCGCCGGCCGCTGTCGCGGGCATCGAGCCTGGCGACATGCTCGACGGGCCGCTGTTCAGCGGCGCGAACGACGATCCGATGAAACTGCCCGACCGGCTGTTGCAGCGGGTCGAAAAGAATGAAAACGCCGTCGTTTTTACGATTCGCCGTAAGGACGTCGAGATGCCGATTGACGCGCGCGCCGAACTGCGGCAGCCGATCGGATACACCGCGCCCGGCACGTTGAACGGTCCGCTCGAGGTCTCGCCGCTTGGCATTGCCTGCCAAGTGCAAAACGAGGTTGCAAGCGTCGAGAAAGACGGGCCGGGGGCGAAGGCCGGCATTCAGCCGGGCGACGTGATCGTCAGCGCCGTGCTGCTTCCGCCCGACAAGGAAACGCTCCGAAAGCTGGCTACAACGCAGTCGGAGTCGGACGTCTTGACATTTGACGACAAAAACTACAACTGGCCGGCCCTCATGACGTCGATTCAAGAAACGCTGCCCGGCACGAAGGTTAAACTCACGTATTCCCGCAAGGTGAACGGCAAGGCCGTGGAGAAAACAGCGACGTTAATGCCGGTCGAAGCGGCCGATTGGTTCAATCCGGATCGCGGACTGATCTTCCAACCGATCGTGATCGATTGTCCGGCGGGAAGCGTTCGCGACGCGATCGTCCTCGGCGGCCGGCATACGCTCGAGGACATGACGTTGGTGTTTCGCAGCGTGAAGGCGCTCGGCACGAACAGGGTGTCGATGCGCAACATGATGGGGCCGGTGAAGATCGTCGAGTTGGCTTTGCACGCGGCCGACAGCGGCAATGCCGTGTTTTTGCTTTTCCTGGCGTTTTTAAGCGCGAATTTGGCCGTGGTGAATTTCATGCCGATTCCGGTGCTCGACGGCGGCCATTTCGTCCTGCTGTGTTACGAAGGCATCGTCGGCAAACCGGCCAATGAACATGTGCAAGCCGTGTTGGCCTACATCGGACTGATCCTGATCCTGGCGCTCATGGTTTGGGTCTTTGGGCTGGATTTCGGCTTGATTTCGAGGCATTAACCCGACGTACGCAACTGGGCTTGAATTGATGTTGGTTTTTTCGCAAAAAGCGAGGTAAGTCGCTGTAAAGAAATGACCGAATTGCAACGTAGTGCGCACGTTCCATGTGCGGAAGATTACGGACCGCACACGGAGTGTATAAACGCCGGTTGAAAAGTGTGACGCGGAACGGTTGAAAAACGCCGTGCTCGGGATGGATGACAACTCTATTGCAACTCTCGCGGTTTCGATCCCGACTTCCCAACCGACCAGCCAGTCGCCAACCGGCCCGCGCTCCTGCCTGATGCCATTTGTTGCGGCAAGCCGCTTTTCATGAACGACGCCTTCCACCGTCCGTCCGCCGCCGATATAATGCGGCCATGCACGTGATTTCTCTCCAATCCGGCAGCAACGGCAACTGCATCTATGTGGAATGCGGCGGCGTCAAGCTGCTATTCGACGCCGGAATTAGCGGAAGTCGCGCCAAGGAGCGGTTGGCTCGACATGGGCGGGACATCGCCGGCGTCGATGCCGTTCTGATTTCCCACGACCATGTGGACCATTCTCGCTGCATGGGCGTCTACCACCGCAAGTTCGGCTTGCCCGTCTACGCCACCGAAAAAACGTATCAAGCGGCAAATCGATATGCACTCGGCAAGATCGAAAACCTCCAGCATTTTTCCGCCGGCGAGACGCTGCAATTTGGACGGACGACCGTCGAGACCATCGCGACGCCGCACGACGGCGTGGACGGCGTGGTGTTCGTCATCGACGACGGCCGACATCGCTTGGGAATTTTGACCGACTTGGGCCATGTCTTCAATGGTTTGGCGGGCGTCATCGGCTCGTTGGATGCGGTCGTTTTGGAAAGCAATTACGATCCCGACATGCTCGCTAACGGGCCGTATCCCGAATTTCTCAAGGAACGCATCGAAGGGTCGGGCGGACATATTTCCAACGTCGAAGCCGCCGAGGTTTTGAAGTCGAATGCTTCGCCGCGAATGAAATGGGCGTGTCTGGCTCATTTGTCCCAAGAAAACAACACGCCCGCGTTGGCCGTCGAAACCCACCGCCGGATACTCGGCAAGCGGCTGCCGATTTTTCTGGCGACTCGCTATGAAGCGAGTGATGTGATGGAAGTGGGATAACTTTTTTGCGGGGGGCAAAGGCGCATTCTGGTTTTTGTGAAAATGTGCAAAATTCATGATGCAGTGAACGAGGCACAGATGAAAAAGTGGAATTTCCCCCCTCGCCAAGTTGGGCAAAGATGCTAAGATAGGCCGCTGCGGAAAAAACGGCCATTTTGCGAGAAATGCCGGCAAAAGGGCGATGTGAAAACCCTAGTCGGCGCGGCTGTGCGCGGGTAAAATGCACCGGCGCGTTTTGTCCGACGAAATCTCGCCGCAACCACCCTTGCAAAATATCGAACCCGCAATATACTGCTTCTTTGTACATATTAAAAACCATCACGCCCTATCATAAGGAATCGCCGCTCATGGCCAAAAAAGCCGCCGTTTCGGCAAAGGGACCGAAGAATTCGGAAAGCGCCGCGTCCATGTTGGACGCCAATCCGGCGTTGAAAAACACGCTGTCGCAAATCGAAAAGGAGTTCGGCGAAGGCGCCATCATGCCGCTGGGCGTCGGCACCACGTCGCCGATCGCCGGCATTCCGACCGGAAGCCTCTCGCTCGACATCGCGTTGGGTGGGCAAGGATTCCCGAGCGGAAGGGTCATTGAGGTTTTCGGGCCGGAGTCGAGCGGCAAAACCACGCTGGCCTTGCACGTCATCGCCAGCGCGCAGCGCCGCGGCGGCATCGCCGCGTTCATCGACGCCGAACACGCGCTCGATCCCTCGTGGGCCAAAAAACTCGGCGTGCAACTCGAAACGCTCTTAGTCAGCCAGCCGGGCAGCGGCGAAGAGGCCATGCACATCACCGAAATGTTGATCAAGTCGAACGCCGTCGATGTCATCGTGATCGATTCCGTGGCCGCCTTGGTGCCGAAAAAAGAACTGGACGGCGAAATCGGCGATTCGCACGTCGGCCTGCAAGCCCGGCTGATGAGCCAGTCGATGCGAAAACTGACCGGCTGCATTTCCAAGTCGAAAACGTGCGTCATTTTCATCAATCAGATCCGCGAAAAGATCGGCGTGATGTTCGGCAACCCGGAGACGACGCCCGGCGGCCGCGCGCTCAAGTTCTATTCTTCCTGCCGCATCGACATTCGCCGCATCAGTCAGTTGAAGGACGGCGAGGAAGTGGTCGGCCAACGGGTGCGGGCGAAAGTGGTCAAAAACAAGGTCGCCCCGCCGTTCCGCGTCGCCGAGTTCGACATGATGCACAGGGACGGCATCTGTTACGAGACCGACGTGCTCGATTTGGCGATGGCGCAAAAGCTGGTCACGCGCAGCGGCGCGTGGTTTCGCTACGGCGAGATGCAGCTCGGCAACGGCCGCGAAAAGACGCGGGATTTCCTGCGTGAGAATCCGAAGTTGGTCGAGGAAATGCGCGAGAAGATCATGGCCGCCGGCGCCGACGCCGTCGTAGCCGCCGTGGAAGCCGAAGCAGAGGTGGAAGGCGAAGCGGCGGAATAAATCACTCGCCTTTCACGAAAAAGTCGTACTTGCCCGAGGCCGCTTCCAACACGACGAACGGCTCGTCGCCTTTTTCCGTCCGCAGGAGCTTCAGACCGTCGGATTCCGAGAGGGGCTTGCCGCTCTCGGTGACCGCATCGGCGGCGCGGGCGGGCACGTAGACCGTGGCCGTGGCGTTGGCCGGCACGA
>CAZWNM010000199.1:0-5306 GCA_964635765.1 uncultured Planctomycetaceae bacterium
TGGCGATTTGAAACCGGCCGCGCTCGTCGGTGAGCGCGCGATAAGTTTTCGCGGGCTGAGCGGCCGTGCCGGAAAGACCGGAAAGAGTCGCTTCCACTTCGGCCGACAGTGGACGGCCTTCGAGCGACGTGGTGAAAATCGTGAATTGCGCGGCGAGCCCGGCCTGAATCACCGAGGGGCCGGTGACGAAAAGCCGAATGTGTTCGGCGGAAATCGCCGTCAATTTTTCGCGATGATGGAAAAATCCGTAAGCCGAGATGGAGAGGAACGCCAAGGCGATCAGGCTGATGCCCCAGTTGCCGAGCCGGTGGAACGGTTTCGGCGGGTCCTTCTTCTCGTTCGAGACAGTCTTGATGAGTTGACGCCGGGTTTCAGATTCCATTCTTTTTTTCCCCGAAAACAGCCATGAGTCCATCAATCGGTCTGAAACGGCGGCGCGTCTCCGCTCAACTGGCTCAGTGCATTGCGAGCGGCTCGCTGCTCGGCCTCTTTTTTGTTGCGACCCCAGGCCGGCTGATAGCGATTTTGCCCGATTTGCGCCGATATCTTGAAACACTTGCTGTGATCCGGCCCCTTTTCATCCACCAACAAATAAGTGGGCGTGGCGCCGTGCTCCCGCTGCGCAAGCTGCTGCAACAGCGACTTGTAATTGTTGCCGGTTTCTCCGTCCGCCGCCAGTTCGATTTCCGGCCCCATCGTGGCGGCGACAAACCGCCGCACCACGTCGATTCCTCCGTCAATATACATCGCCGCCAGCAGCGACTCAAAAACGTCGGCCAACAGCGACGACGGAACGCTTGGGTGGGTCGTCATGCCCTTGCCGAGGATTAAAAACTCCTGCATTCCCAGCGCTTCGCTGATTTTGGCGCAGGTTTGCCGGCTGACGACGATCGATTTCAGCCGCGTCAGATCGCCTTCAAGGAATTCAGGAAACTGCTCGAAGAGAGTTTGGCAAACGACGGCGCCGAGAATGGCATCGCCCAAGAACTCGAGCCGCTCGTTCGACGCCAAGCGGTGCTCCGCGCCCGAGGCGTGCGTCAACGCCGACTGAAGCAGGGCCTTGTCCTTGAATTCGTAGTTGATCCGGCTTTCGAGCTTTTCCAGAAGGGAAATATCCCGGGGGTCGGAAGCGTTGGGGTTTTCGGTCGACATTCCACAATCCATCATGGTTCCAAGTCGCGTCTGCCATCCCCCCCACTTGTAACCTTAACGGTATCGCGTCGGGTTGTCAATCAGCTTGCGTTGCGTGGAACAAGTTTTCACAATTTTTTGGGGCCAAAAAAACCGTTATTTGGCGGAGTAGCGATGTTCTCATCGGCCAGCGCCGGCTCGCGGCCACGTTTTCCAGTTCGACGATTCGTACGTTTGTTCTTTGCCATCCACGATTCGCACAATAAACACCGAGTGGCTGGGTGTTTTTTCGATAAGTTTCAGCCCCTTTTCCGGCCCGAGTATCGCAATGGCCGACGACACTCCGTCGGTGCTCAAGCCGTCGGGGCCAATGACGGTGACGTTGTTATGTTCGGTCAGCGCCATCCCGGTTTTCGGGTTAATCAAGTGTGAATAGCGGACGCCGCCGATCACGGCGTATTGCCGAAGATCGCCCGACGTGGAGATCGAAACTTGCGAAAGCCAAAGATACTCGCGCGGCGGTTTTTTTTTGTCGGCGGATTTTTGGTCGGCATCGGCCAACACGCGCGTGGTGCCGATGCGCCAGCCGGGCTTGTCGGGCGGCGGATCGCCCAGGCCGAGGTTTCCGCCGGCATCAACCAACACATGCGTAAAACCGTGTTGTCTCAGTACCTTCATCGCCTCATCGACGGCATAGCCTTTGGCAATTCCGCCGAAGTCGAGCCGCATATTCGGCCGCAGAAGTTCGACCGATTGTTGTTCGGGATGCAGGCGAACGAATCGATAGCCGACCCTTGTCAGGGCCGCTTCGAGCGACGTTTTTTGGGGAAGTTCCTTGGTGCGCCGGGCGTTTCGCCAAATGTGAACCAACGGTCCGACGGTGACATCGAATGCCCCGTCCGTTTTTTCCGAAAGCTCGAGCGACCGGACTAAGACGCGCCACAGATCGTCGCTGACGCGGATCGGTTTCCCCTCGGAGGAAGTGTCGCAAAGTCGTCGGGCTTCGCTTTCTGGGTCGTAATCGCTGAAAATGGCGTTCAGTTCATGGAATTTGCCGAAGGCGGCTTTGGCGGCGGCATCGGCTGTTGCATTGGTGCGGGAATAGATTACAATGCGAATGGGTACGGCCATTTCGGTTTGCGTGACTTCGAAACGATCGAGCGATTCGCCAAAAGCCGCCGCAGCCTGCATTCCCGCCCATGCACACCACAAAATCGTCAGCTTTCCCATTGTGGTCCATTCCTTTCGAGGTTGTTTATCATTTTTGATTCTAACCGTTGTGTTGTTGTTTTGCAGCAAGGCAATGAAATTTTGCGGTGTTTCGTGAAACGGCTCGTAATTTTTTACATGTAGCATTTACTATACCAATTATGTTTTGGAGAGGAATCCGAATGAGTACTGCGTGGTGTCGTCCGTATGTTTCGCGTTTGTTTTTTTCCATGACGGCCTTGTTGATTGCGGCGACGCTGGGCTGTCGGCCGGCGGACAAGCCGAAAAAGCCGGCAACTCCACCGTCGCCGGTGAAAGAGTCGAAAGAGCGGAACGACATGCCGAGCGTCGATGGGCCCGTTAAGAGCACGTCGGGGGCGGCCGCGAAACCATTGGCCGTTGAACCGGCGAAGCAACCGGCGGCCGACGCCGCCAAGGCGAAGGAACCGACCGATGCGCAGCCGGTGAAGGCGGCGCAGAAAATCGGCAGCAATGGAGCCGCCGATCCGAGCATGACGCCGGCGGTGAAGTGGATGCCGAAGCCATCGGAAAATGCCGCCGCCGAGGCGAAAGACGAAAAGGGCATGAAGGCCTATAGCGAGAAGATCAACGAAGCGACGTTCGACATGGTTCCGATTCCCGGCGGCACGTTCAAGATGGGCAGTCCCGATAGCGAAAAAGGCCGCAACGCCGACGAGGGTCCGCAGATCGACGTGAAAGTCTCTCCGTTTTGGATGGGCAAGTGCGAAGTCACTTGGGATGAATATCTGCAATGGGCCGGCAAGCTCGACAAGGAGCGCCGCGCCGCGCGGAAGGCCGCTCCCACCGCATGGGACAAGGCCGCCGACGCCTTGACTATGCCCACGCCGCCCTATTCCGACATGACGTTCGGCATGGGCAAGGAAGGCTATCCGGCCGTTTGCATGACGCAATTCGCCGCCAAGATGTATTGCAAGTGGCTTTCGGCGAAAACTGGCCGCTACTATCGTTTGCCGACGGAAGCGGAATGGGAATACGCTTGTCGAGCGGGCACGAAGACGGCCTATTCGTTCGGCGATGATCCGAAAAAAATCGGCGATTACGCTTGGTACACCGACAACAGCGACGAAAAATACCACAAGGTCGGCAAGAAGAAGCCGAACCCTTGGGGATTGTACGACATGCCGGGCAACGTGGCCGAATGGTGTCTCGACCAGTATGCCGCCGATCGCTACAAGACGTTGAGCAACGGCCGCGTGGTTGAAAATCCGCTGCTAGGCGTGACCAAGTCGTATCCGCAAGTGGCTCGCGGCGGCGCGTGGACAGACGAGGCGCCGCTGTTGCGCAGCGCGGCTCGGCGTGCCTCGAACAAGGACTGGAAGATGCAAGACCCGCAGATGCCGCAGAGCATTTGGTATTTCACCGATGCGCCGTTCGTCGGGTTCCGCGTGATTCGTCCGCTGCAAGTTCCGACAGCCGAGGAAGCCGTGAAGTATGACATTACCGATTTTGAGAAGCAAGAGTATCACGACTGCCGCAAGGCGCAAGCGAATAAGCAGTAAGAATTAGTGACTAGTGGTCAGCGGCTGGTCGCCAGCGCAAACCCACAAGCGGTTTTTATAGTCCCCAACCCCAATCTCTTTTTGCCCACCCAAGGATTTCAACCATGAACGATCGCATTCGGCCAAGTCGTCGCGATTTTTTGAAAGGTACGACAGCGGCGGCCGCGGGCATTGCCCTGGCCGGCGGATTGAACATCGCGCGGACGGCTCATGCCGCGTCGAGCGATGAACTGAAAATCGCCTTGATCGGTTGCGGCGGCCGCGGCGCCGGCGCCGTCGGCAATTGTTTCGCGGCGTGTAAGAATGTCAAACTCATTGCCGTGGCCGACGCTTTTGCCGATTCGGCGCAGAATTGCGTTGCGACGTTGAAGCAGAGGTACAACGATCAGATCGACGTGCCGGCCGAGCGGGTGTTCGTCGGTCTCGACGCCTATGAAAAGGCGATTGCCGCCGGGCCGGACGTGGTCTTTTTGGCCACGCCGCCGGGCTTTCGTCCAATCCATTATGCCGCCGCCGTGAAGGCCGGCAAACATTGTTTCGTGGAAAAGCCCTGCTGCGTCGACGCCCCGGGCTTCCGCTCGTTGATGGAAACCAATAAGCTGGCCGACGACAAAAACCTCAAGGTCGTCGTCGGTTTGCAACGCCACTACGCCCGCACGTATATCGAGGGCATCAAGCGCATCCACGACGGCGCCATCGGCGATTTAATTCTGATGAGGGCCTATTGGAACGCCGAGGGAGCTTGGTTCCGCGAGCGCAATGCCCAGGAGACGGAAATGGAATACCAGATACGGAACTGGTATCACTTCGTTTGGACGGGTGGCGACAACATCTGCGAGCAGCACGTCCATAATCTCGACGTCTGCAATTGGGCCAAGGGCGACCATCCGGTCGAAGCCAACGGCATGGGCGGTTGTTTGCAGCGGTACTTGCACCGCGACCCGAAAAAAGGCAGCGGCCAAATCTTCGACGAGCATTTTGTCGAGTTCACCTATAAGGATGGGTCGAAACTCTACAGCCAATGCCGCCAGATTCCGCATACCTGGACCAAGGCTGGCGAGGCGGCTCACGGCACGAAAGGCACGTCGAACTGCCAATTTGGCAAAGGCCAAACCAATCCCTACGAGATGGAAAAAGGCCAAAGCAATCCCTTCGAGCTGGAACACGTCGCCCTGTTCGACGCCATTCGCAACGATAAGAAGCACAACGACGGCTGGTACGGCGCGACGAGCAGCTTCACGGCCGTCTTGGGCCGCATGGCCACCTATTCCGGCACGGCTGTCGATTGGGACGACGCCGTTGCGAACGGCCCGAGTTTAATGCCTGAAAAGTTCGCGTTCGACGCCGCCGCGCTGGTCTTGCCGGACGCGGAAGGCCGTTACCCCATTCCGATGCCCGGCATTTATAAGCCGTTTTGAGGTCGCC
>CAZWNM010000200.1:0-5306 GCA_964635765.1 uncultured Planctomycetaceae bacterium
CGCGGTTTTTGATGCGCTGCGATTCGTCGAGTACGACCAAATCGAAATGCAGATCGGCCAGCGATTCCCGATCGCGCAGCAGCAACTCGTAATTGGCCACGCGCAGCGGCACGTCGGGCAGCCGCCATTGCCACTGCCGCTTCGCGGAATCGCCCTCGACGACCATGACCGGCACCTCGGGCGCCCAGACCGAAAACTCCCGCTGCCAGTTCGTCACAAGCGGTTTGGGGCACACCAGCAAAATGTTTCGGGCGTCGCCGCGTCGCAACAACAGCCGCATGGCCGTGATCGCCTGCATGGTTTTGCCCAGGCCCATTTCGTCGGCCAACACGGCCGCCTGACGCGGGTACAAAAACGCCACGCCCTCGAATTGGAACGGAAACGGCCGGAACGGAAACGTCAGCGAGTTTTCGTCCAACAGCGATTCCAGCGACGGCTGCAACACATAATGCAATCGATCGATGAGTTTTATGATATCGCTCGGCGGCTTGATGCGCGTGCGGCTCGCAGGCGTCTCGGGCGGCGCGGCAAGAATCGGCGGCGATGTTCTTTGATCGTTCGCGGCTGCATCGTCGTCCATCGCCGGAACGTCCGTCGGCTCGGGAAACAAAAAACTTCGCGTCTGAATCGACGGCCGCGAAATCGGCACCGAAATGGCGCGGACGGGCGAAAATCCAAACGCCAACGGCCGCCGGCATTCGACCGCCGGCCGAGCGTCCACCTTCCATGCGAGGATCGCCGCCGCGTCGATCCGAAGGTCCACGCGGAACGACGCCGGCCGATCCGGCGCGTGCCAATGAATCGCCTGATTCGTCATCGCACTGCCTGCTGAGCTTCTTCGATCGCGTCGCGGATACGCTGAAACGGTTCGGCCAAATCGAACGAATCGGCCACGTCGGCCAACCGTTCGGCAATCAGCCGGCGATCTTCGTCGGCGTGTTCGGGCAAGGCTAAATGGTTGCGGCCGAGTTGGAAGGCGACCAACCGCGGCCCGTGGTGAGCGGCATCGAGCCGGAACATTTTGCCCGACGCAACGGCCGGCGTTTTTTCAATGATCGGCTCTGCCATTTGAGCTTCGGGCGGCAGCACCAGCGCCAGCGGCGTGGGCACGTATTCGCGTGCGGCCAGCGCCGGCTCTCGATCGGTGCAAACCAAAAGCGGCGAGGCCGTGCCTTGCCCGATCAGCGTCTGCCCGATCTGCTCGCCGTAAAGAAACGACTCCAACGTGGGGCCATAGAGGATTTCCTGCGCCCGATTCGGCTTGATCGGGGCCGTGCAATGGAACTCCAGCGGCCGGCCGGCCATGTTCAAGATCAAGTATCCGCCGAACAGTCCGTACTGCGGATGTTCTACGACCGTCAAAAAGCCCACGGTTGGCTTTGATTTTACCTCCATCACGTCCCCCGTTCTCTAGCGTCGCTTTTCAATGAAACTTTACCCAAGATGTGTATACCACCCAGCTTGAAACGCGGGCAATTTCTGCCATGAGGCGCATCGGGTGCCGCACTGTGCCGACTTTAGCGGGAAGGCGGCGGCTGTTAAGTTAGCGAATGTAGCGAGAATTGGCTGACACTAACGGTTTTGCCGAAAACTTTAACTGTTTAATCTGTAGCGGTCGTGCCGATTGTAGGGTTTGGTGAGTCAATACTCAGCAGGGGAGCTTAAAATGTCACGATCATTTCGCATTCCATTTGTCGCCTTCGCGGCAATTGTTTTGACTGTTTCTCTAACCGGCTGCGACGAGGGTTTGCGAAATTACGTTCGCAAGGGTTTCAAGGTTGGGCCGGACTATTGCAAGCCCGACGCTCCGGTGGCCGAACACTGGATTAATGAAACGGATGTCCATGCGGTGGAGAATCCGGACATTCTGCGTAACTGGTGGACGGTATTCAAGGATCCCAAGCTGAACGAATTGATCGTTACCGCCAGTCATCAAAACTTGACGCTTCGGGAAGCGGGCTTCCGGGTGCTTCAAGCGCGATACACGTTGGCCATCGCCCGAGGCGATCTCTTCCCGCAACTGCAAACCGCCGACGGCAGCTTCTCACGGAACGCCGCCGCCATAACGCCGAATTCAGCACCCTCCGGTTTCGGTCGATATTACGACAATTGGGACTTCGGTTTTAATATGCAGTGGGAACTCGACTTCTGGGGCCGATTCCGACGCGCGGTTACGGCGGCCGAAGACAGCTTGGACGCCTCGGTCGACAACTACGATTACGTCATGGTAACCATGCTCGGTGACATCGCCACGGACTACGTAACCGTTCGCACCGCGGAAAAGCAAATCAAGCTCGCGCAAGCCAACGTGGAGTTGCAACGAGGCGTCGCCGACTGGGTTCAGAAACGAAAGACGGTGGGCTATAAGCAATACCAATTGGACTTGGACCAAGCCATTGGCACCTTGCGGGCGACGGAAGCCACGATTCCGGCATTGGAAATCACGCGTCAGCAAGCGGAAGACGCCCTGTGCGTTCTGATGGGCACTCCCACGGTTGATCTGCGAAAAATGCTGGGTGAAGGTCCGATTCCGCCGGCCCCGGTGAACGCGATCGTCGGTATCCCGGCCGATTTGCTGCGGCGCCGCCCCGACGTATTAGCGGCCGAACGCAATGCAGCGGCCCAAGCCGAGCAGATCGGCATCGCCAAGTCCGATCTGTATCCGGCCTTTTACATCGACGGTTCGTTGGGCTACACGGCCGCGAATTTCCCCGACCTGTTCAAGAACACGGCATTCAACGGCAGCATCGGACCGTCGTTCCAGTGGAATGTCTTGAACTATGGACGCATTGTGAACAACGTCCGCTTTCAAGACGCGAAATTCCAAGAGCTTGTGGCAACGTACCAGCAAGCGGTCCTCACGGCGAATCAAGGAGTGGAAGATGGGATGGCGACTTACTTGCGGTCGCAACAGCAAGCCAAATTGCTCGACGAGAGCGTTGTGGCCGATACGGATGCGGTCAGAATCGCCATTGTCAGATATAAAGCCGGCTCCATCGATTTCAACACGTACGTCACGATCGCGCAAAACCTCGTGGTGCAGCAAAACGCGGCGGCTCAAGCGCGCGGCCAAATCGCCACGGGCTTGATTGCGGTCTACCGCGCGTTGGGCGGCGGCTGGGAACTCAAATGCGAAGAGGAATCGCCGGCCGAGCCGGCCGCGACCGAAATGGCCCCGGGTCGCATCGAAGAAGCCGAAGAAATGGAAAGAGTGCCTGCTCCATTGCCTACCGTGCCCGAGGAACCGGCGACCGCCAAAAAGCCGGACGAGCCTAAGGAGTTGGTTCCGGCCAAGAAGCCGGACGCGGCCAAGAAAGCAACGGCAACGCCCAAGGCGTCCGACGCGACGGAAAAATCGGCCGAGCCTAAAGAACCGGCGGATAAAAAATCTGAACCGGCGACGAAGGAGGGCGCGAGCGCGTTGAAAATCGACAACATGCCCGACGAGCCGAGCACCGAGTCGTAGTCGGAATTGATCGAACTTCGATCGTTGCCGCGGCCGCCGGAGGTTCATCGGGCACGGCTTCCCACTGAATTTCGCCCCTGTTGCGGCAATCCGCCTTCAAGGGGCCGCCAACAGCTCCCGGAAGGCATTTTCCACCATTTCGGCGGCCATTTTCCGCCGGCTATTTCTCAACAATATCCGTAATATCCATGTTTTTCTCGGATATTCCATAAGTGCAACGCCGGAACCGTTACCTCTTTGCACACCACGTCGGAACGTTCCCCGTTCACCCGGTTTGCCGACAACAAAACGCTCCTAATGTCCTTGACCCACCTTAATAGTTTAGGTATATTAACAATATAGGTTGGTTAAGGAACAGAGGTCTATGGCCATGGCGCGCCCCATTTCGGAAAAACACGCAAAGACGTTCGTCGGCCTGTTACAGACGTTTTTGCGGGAACTCTCCGCCGGGTCGAACGATCCGGCGGCCGTGCTGCCGTTGGCGCAACTGCGGGTGTGCCGCGTTTTGAGCGGCGGGCCGCAATCGATCTCGGTCATCAGCCGGGAGTTGAGCGTTTCGCCGAGCGCGGTGACGCAAATCGCCGATCGGCTGGAGCGCGCCCGCTTGGTTCGCCGCTTGGCGGAGGGCGGCGACCGCCGCGTTCGCCGGCTTCAGTTGACCGAACGTTGCCAGCGGATGATGCGGCGCCACGACGAAGAGCGCATTCGCCGCACGGCCGCCGCGCTCAATGAACTTACGCCAGCGGCGAGAAAAGAAGCGGCCGCCGTGTTGAAAATGCTCGGCCTCGCGGCGGCGCGAAGCAAAAACGGCGACGGCGAAACCTGCGGTTCCGGCATCTTGAAATCCAAAGCAGTGAAGGCGCTTCCATGAGGGCGATTCTCACGCTGATTATGTTCTTGGCGATTATGGCAAAGGAGATTGTATGAAGGTCGTTGTCGGTTTCTTTGGCCTATTGGTGATTATCGCGATCGGAACATTCTATTATTATACGTTTTACAACGTCGAGCCGGTGTCCCATTTTCGCACGGCGCCGGTCGTGCACGGCGATCTGTCGTGGACGATCAGCGCCACCGGCTCGGTCGAGCCGGAAGACGTGGTGGACATCGGGGCCCAGGTGACGGGCAAGATCGCCGCTTTTGGGCCGGATCCGCGCAGCACGACGGATCCAAAATTTAAGGGCAAGACGGTCGACTTCAGTTCTCCGGTGGACGAGGGTTCCCTGTTGGTGCAGATCGACGACTCCCTGTACAAGGCTCAGTACGACCAAGCCAAGGCAGTGATGGCGCACGACCAGGCCAACCTCGGCGCGTTGTACGCTATTCGCAATCAGGCGACGCAGGAGTTTAAGCGAGCCAAGGAGCTTCTCCCCCAGAACGCGATTGCCCAGACGGATTACGATACGGACGAGGCGAACTACAAAGCGGCCGAGGCGAACCTGGAGGTGGGCAAGGCACAGATCCTCGTGTCCACGGCCTCGGCGGAGGTGGCCAAGACGAACCTCAACTACTGCACGATTTGTTCGCCGGTCAAGGGCGTGATCGTCAATCGCGGCGTGAACATCGGCCAGACGGTCGTCTCGGCGATGAGCGTTACCTCCATGTTCCTCATCGCCAAGGATCTGAAACGCCTTCAGGTCTGGGCGTTAGTCAACGAGGCAGACATGGGCCGAATCCACGAGGGCCTGCCGGCGATCTTCACGGTCGACGCCCTGCCCGGCGAGACGTTTCAAGGGACCGTGTGCCAAATTCGCCTCAACGCCACTTCCCAATCAAACGTGGTCACCTACACGGTCGTGGTGGCGACCGACAATTCGGACATGAAGCTCCTTCCCTACTACAC
>CAZWNM010000201.1:0-5303 GCA_964635765.1 uncultured Planctomycetaceae bacterium
GTTTCGGACGACCTCGGCCGCCGCTTCATCGGCGCTTTGCAAAACTTCCGGCTTCCAATCGGACGGTTTTTCCGGCGTGCAACAGGCCGTTATAATGCCCGTCTTGCTCGTATCTTTCGGCAAAACGATGTAAGCCAACTCGAACGGTCCCTCGATTCCCATGCCGTCGACCAAGCGGCGATAGAGCGGCAATTGAAGGTCAATCCACCGGCCGCCTTTGCGATGAGCCTCGTCGGGCGTGCTGGGCGTGTCGGACGTCTTGTAGTCGATAATCATCCGATTGCCCGTGGAAGGCTGAACATCGATGCGGTCGATCCGCCCGCGAAGAATCATCGGCGATCCATCGACATCGATTGCCGCTTTTCCATTCGGTGGAGAGGTTTCGACGCACTCGATCTGCCACCCTTGTTTGGCCCAATCGGCTTGCCAACGCGCAAACGCATGCAGTCGCAATCGCAGTTGTTCGGCCTGAACCCAGATGGCCGAGAGCGGCGCGTGCCCGAAAAACAAAGCAAGCTGCCGATCGAGTTCCGCGTCCAAATAACGCTCGATTTCCTCCGCGTTATCAGCGGTTGAAACGACGCTTTTGCCGAACTCGCCCAACACCTGATGGGCAAGCGTGCCGAAGTGGCCGCCGTCCAACTCCTCGCCCGAATCTCGCAACGCTTCCAGTTTCAACTGATGCCGCAAATAATAGCGATAGGGGCAACCGAGATAGTCCTTAAACTCGGTCACGCGCATCGATGTGACCGGCTCGGCCAACGGTTGCGGCCGCGGCGGCTCGAACGCCGATTGCCGCCGCCCCGGTTGCAACACGCCCGCCTGCACGGGCTTGCCGCCCGAGGTTTCCGCGGTGGAACAAAAGGTCATCACGCGACGCGCGACGGTTTCTTCGTCGCACGCGAACAACAGCCGGCTCGGCATCATCGGGTCGCCGTCGGCATTGCGGCGACCGACGATAAGCCGCAGAAATCGCCGCGAGGCCGCCAGCGTGGTCAACGCGTAGGCATCGCGGGCGTAGCGGCGGTCGTTGTCCTCGATCCCCAACGCCCGTCGCAATTGGTTGGGCAAGAAAAGGTCGCCATTGAGCGAACTTGGCACGCGGCCCTCGTTGAACGTGGTGACCACGAGCGCCGGCGCATCGTCCAAGGGCAATTCCAACCATCCCAATAGTTCGACCGAACCGTGTTCCGCCGGCGGCGCGATCGTTTCGCCGGCAAGCTCGTCGAGCGCGAGCCGAATGGCCGCGGCCCCGGAAACCGACGGCATCAACGCCTCGGGCACCGAAGCGTGTTGTCGCAAAACTTCATGCACTTTCTCGCAGGCCGCGATGACCGTCTGATCCGCCTTATCTGACGGATCGAGCGATGCCTGCCCAAAAATATCGATTAGCAACGCGGCGATCGGCTCGCCCCATTGGCAGAGCGGCCGCGCGGGACCGCTCAATCCTTGCAACGTTCGGCGGACCTCGCCTTCCGCCTGGCGAACGGCGCGATAACGCTTCTCGTCGCCAAGCCATTCGTCGCCCATTGTATAGGAAAGATGCTCCGAATAGTATTCGTCGAGCTGGCTGAGCCAATCGCCCTTGACGCCGCGGGCTGTCAGCCGGCGTTCGATGTCGGGATGCCGCACGAGCGCTGCGAAGCTCGAAAAACGAGGCGATTGGAGGAAACCGGCCGCCGCATCCACCAGACGCCCAGGCGACGTACATGCCAGCGGGCGGCCGACGCCGTAGCGGGCCGGAATCTCGCACTGCCGAAGATGCTGCTCGATGTAAGGAACAATCGTCTCGTCGGGCACGCCGATCGAGATTTGTTCCGCGCTGAATCGCCCCTCCATCTCCGCGATGGCGTGAATCGCGGCCTCCGCTTGGTCGGCCGGATCGTCAACGATGGCAATCTGATTCGCTGCCAAGGTGATCGGCCGCTCCAACCACGCCTTGGAACATAGACACCCATGTTCGTCGAAGCATGCGGCAAGCTCCGATGGGGCCACGATCAACGCAGTGACGCGATCTTCCACCTGATCGAGCATCATTCGCTGTGCCCGATTCAAGTCCACCGTTCCGACAAGCACGATCTGGGCGTTCGTGCGGCATAGCCCTTGCCGAATCGCAAAAAGCCGCGCGGTCTGAAGGTCCCAGAGATCGAGTTTGTCCAACGCGCGAAGATATTCTTGCTGAACCGCGGCCAACGCTTCCCATCGCTTCGATTCCCCGTCTCGAAAGCCTTCGACTCGCGCGCCGCAATCGGCGACGGCCGAAAAGTCCAAGGCGTCGGCGGCAAGCTCCCGATGCAGCCTGGCGATAACTTCGGCCAACGCCAGCCACGCCGTCAGATCATCTCGCGCGGGCGGCGCGGGCACGAGTCGTTGCAGCAACTCAGGCTCTGTGCCCCTGAGCGTCTCGGCCCAGGCCAGACGCTGACAGAGATCGCCGGCAAACGGTTTATGTGCCTCGTAGAGCAACTCGGGCAGCTTGCCTGCGGTAACGATCCTGGGCGGCGTCAAAATTCGCTCTTGTTGCTCCGCCTGTTGGACGAGGATTTCCAGCAGCCGCCGGCCCGCGCGGCCGCCTGGCACCGCCACAACAACACCGGCCAAGTCGAGCTCGCCCGGCGAGCCGAAACGCCGTGCCAAGTGGTCTGCCGCAGCAACCAACCCCGGTTCGTTCCAATCCAAAAAGACCCGATCGACAGACATGAAGTACCTTGGCTGCGTGCCGGCTTCTTTGTGAACGGTTCCGCGGAACTATGGCTCGGTCGGCTGGATTTCCGCGTCGCACTTTTTAATTCGCCGTCTCCAGCCGAAGCGGAATCTGTTGCTCTTGGCCGCCGCGAATGACGGTGATCGTCACCTGGTCGCCCGGCTGCTTCGATTCCACCACGTTCAGGAAATCATCGGCGGTTTTAATCGGATGGTCATCGACGGCCACGATCAGGTCGGCGGCGGCGCGATCGATGGTCGTGGTCTCATAAACGAACGGCCCTTGCCGCTTCTGTTCCTTCCGAATCAGCGGCCCGTGCAAGCCGGCTCGTTCCGCCGGCCCATTATGCACAAGCGAGGCGACCAACAGACCGCGGTCGGTTTGGTACACTTTGGCGATTCCAGTGTCCGGCCTACGGATTCGTCCATTTCGAATCAACAGCGGCACGACCCGCGAAATGGTGTTGATCGGAATCGCGAAGCCGACGCCGACGCTTTCGCCGCTCTTGCTCGCTATCGCGGTATTCATGCCGATGACGCGGGCGTGGGTGTCCAACAACGGGCCTCCGGAACTGCCGGGATTGATTGAGGCGTCGATCTGAATGATCGACTTCATGCTTCGCCGCCCCGTCCGGCTCGGAAGCGAACGATCCAGGCTCGATATAATGCCGGTGCTAAGCGTGCGCTCTAGCCCGAATGGATTGCCGATGGCGAATACGCGCTGGCCGACCAGCAGATTCGTCGAACTGCCGAACTCGACGGGAAACAGCGAATTGGCCGGGGCGTCGACCTTCAGCACGGCGATGTCGGTGTCGGGATCGCCACCGACAAGTTTGCCGTTGTAAGTGTTGCCGTCGAACAGCGTGACACGAATTTCCTTCGCACCGTCAACCACATGAAAGTTCGTCAGAATGCGGCCGTCGCGGTCGATGACGATGCCGCTGCCTTCGCCCTTGGCGATGGCCTCGAACATTAAGAAGCGCTCGCCCACCACGCTCTCGGTGTCGATGTTCACCACGCTTCGGTTCGCCTGTTGGTAGACGAACACGTTGACTTGTTCTTCAGCCGTGAGCGAATTGGCCGAAGCGGCCGCGCCCGGCGCGGCGACGGAGATCGTGCTGGGAAGGGGCGCCGGCGATGGCGGGCTGGCCAAATTGGACGACTGTCCGGGCGACGCTTCCTGGGCTTTTGCCGCCGATGGCGCATCGAGCGACGACATATTGCGCCACTCGAACGCCGCCAAACCGCCTAATATCGCCGACAAAACGCACCATATCGCGGTTTTTTTCATCTTGATTCTCCACAAAAACTGCAAATCGAGGATTTGACCAGTATAGCCGTGTTCGCTGAAAGATGAAAGATTTGAAGCGTCACTGTCCGATTTTGCAACATCCTGCGGCAAAATGCCCACCATGACTGAACATTACAACTCCACAGAGTGGTGCTGCAATAGCTATTGGCATGGCTGTTCGTCGAGGAAAAAAGGGAATAAGACTCGGCCGTTATCGCGACTGACGGATTTCCCGCATCAGCAACACCGCCGGGGGCGTTGTTTTCCGACGTGGCATCCTATTTGCACTGTAATCCGCCCTATAATAGAAGGGGCGGCCCGGCATAATTCTCGAACGATCTTCTTGAAAAAGCGTTTTTTTCGTGGCAAAATGCTTTCTTATTGATTAGACTGGTTTATAGTAGAGTTTTACGATTTGGAAAAATAGGAAACTTCAAGGCGCCCGGCTGGTTGCTTCGGAACGTAACCGTGCCTGGCATTTGCGCCCTCACCAACTCTTCGGAGAAGTGAATCGATGTCTAAGAACAGTCTCGTCCGATGGATTGTCGTGCCGTTGGCGATGGTCGCCGTGGGTGGATGGATCGGTCGTTGCATGGCCGCGGCGGAGTCGGATGCCGGCACCGCCCACATCGACGCTTACACCGCTCCCGACGGGGTGAATTACTTTGCATTGAGCGTCAAGCCGGACGCGGCGTCCGATGCCGGGCCGCGCGACGTCGTCATGTTGTTCAACACGTCGGCCAGCCAGGAAGGCGTGTATCGTCAACAGGCGATGGCGGCGCTCAAGGCGACGTTGGCCGAATTGAAAGCCGGCGACCGCGTGCGTTTGATTGCCGTCGACCTGAATGCGGTTCCATTGACGAAAGCATTCGTGGCGCCCGATAGCCGCGAGATCGGCGAGGCATTGGCCGCACTTGAAGCCCGCGTGCCGCTCGGCTCGACGGATATAGCGAAGGCCCTGACGGCCGTGTTGGAAAGTTACGACGCCGGCTCGAAGAACGCCCGCGCGGCGGTGTATATCGGCGATGGCCGCAGCGCCGCGCATCTGTTGCAAGCCGACGAACTTGGCGGTTTGGCCGCGAAGTTGGCCGATGCCCGAATTCCCGTCAGCAGCTTCGCGGTCGGCGTTCACACGGATTTGCAGTTGCTCGGCGTGTTGGCGGTTGAGACCGGCGGCGCGATGATTGCCGCCGCGCCGGACGAAAAACTTTCGGACACGCAGATTGGCGAGCGATTGGCGGCCGCGGCCGATGCTCCGGTGTTGTGGCCGACGTCGGTGAAATGGCCGGCTGAAATGACGGAAGTCTAC
>CAZWNM010000202.1:0-5294 GCA_964635765.1 uncultured Planctomycetaceae bacterium
ACGGCATCAATCCGCGCGGTTGCAGCTTTCGCTTTACGACAGCGGCGAGACGTTGCCGCTGGTGCCAGCCCTCGAACCGGGCGCGCTCGAGGAAAATCGCACGCCCGACGACGAGGTCTCGCCATGGTTGGGTTTTCAAGCCGTGATGCTCGGCTCCGACGCCTTGCTGCAAGCGTATCCTCATGGGGAGTTGTTGGCGGTGCGTTCGGCGTTCGCGGGACTAAAGGCCGCGTACGTCGATCGCAAAGCCGCCGATCGGCCCGCGAAATTCGCCGCTGCCGCGGAGCGTTTTGCCGCGTCGGTTCGCGCGCTGGCCGCCGCCGTCGAGCCGTTGCGCGAAAAGTTGCCGATGCGACATCGCGACCAAAACCTGCTTGACGCGACGGCCTATCCGCCGCCGAACGCGACCGACGCCGAAGTTTTTTACAATCGGCTCCATTCGTTTTTCTGGTCGTGGACGATAAGCCTGGCGGCGGTCGTTTGCTTGCTGGCGGCGGTGGGGCGATGGCGGAAAACGCTGTTCTGGCTCGGTGCGGCATTGCTGGCCGCCGGGCAGGCCTGCACGGCCGTCGGCCTCGCGTTTCGCGGATTCGTCACCGGCTTGGTTCCGCTTACCGGCATGTTCGAGACGGTGGAGTTCGTCGCATTGTACGCGGGGCTGCTCGGCCTATGGTATGCCCTGTCGCCGCTGCTGCGCGGCCCGCGGCGAATGGATCGCGTGATGGAACGCCGGCTGTTCGCGCTGGCCGGGGCGATCGTCGGGTTTACGGCCGCCGTGTTGGCTTATTACGCGCCGGCCGCCGTGATGCACCGAAACATCGGCGCCGTGCAGCCGGTTCTGCGCGACAACTTCTGGCTCGCCGTGCATGTCGTCACGATCATGGCCAGTTATGCCTCGGCCGCCATCGCGTTGGTCTTGGGCAACATTGCCTTGGGCTATTTCTTGTTCAGCCACTATCGGGATGTGAAGACATCGCGGGACGCCGACGCCCGCACCATCAGATTTCCGCCGGAAATGTGCGGCGTGTTGGCTGCGTTCATCTTTTCGACGATTCGCATTACCGTCTTGCTGCTCACGGCGGGAATCGTTCTTGGCGCATTATGGGCCGATCAGGCGTGGGGCCGATTTTGGGGTTGGGATCCGAAGGAAGTTTGGGCCTTGATTTCCCTTTTGACTTATGTGCTCGTCCTGCACGCATGGCACGTTTGGCCGAAACATTTATATTTCGGCATGGCCGCCGCTTCCATCCTCGGCTTTACCGCCGTGCTTTTCACGTGGTACGTCGTCAATTTCGTTTTGCCCACCGGATTGCACTCGTACGGTTCCGGCGCCGGCGGCGCTTGGGCCGTCGGCGGCGCGGTCGCCGTCGAGTGGTTTTTGCTGTTTCTCGCCGCCGTGCGGTATCGCGCCGAAACTCGATGCGATGCAATTGCGGTTCCATAAGGTTGTCCGCCGTTTTTTGATCTTTCCGCAGTTTTTTGACATTTTCAATCTTCGGCGATGAAATCTTTTACAGACGTTCCATTACGGAAATCTTTGGCCGCGACGGCCGTTTGCTGCTTGTTGCTGGCGGCCGTCGGCCTCGTCTTCGGCCAAACGATCCGGCACGGCTTCGTCAACTACGATGACGACAGCTACGTCTACGAAAATCCGAACGTCCTGGGTGGCCTCAGCGGCCGAAGCGTCGCTTGGGCGTTCACCAACACCGACGTGCAATTGTGGACGCCCGTCACGTGGCTCTCGCTCATGCTCGACGCGGATTTGTTCGGCGGAAACGCCGGCGGCTATCACGCCACGAACGTGCTGCTGCACGGAATCACGGCGGTTTTGTTGTTTCTCGCGCTTTGTCGCATGACCGGCAGCCTTTGGCCGAGCGCCTTCGCGGCGTTGCTGTTCGCCGTGCATCCGTTGCGCGCGGAATCGGTCGCTTGGGTCACAGAACGCAAGGACGTATTGAGCGGCTTTTTTTTCATGCTCACGATAGCCGCGTATGCCGCTTATGCAAGTCGGCCTTTTTCGCTTTTCCGATATTCGCTCGTCGCCGCGTTTTTCATTCTCGGACTCATGGCCAAGCCGATGTTGGTGACGCTGCCGTTTGTGCTGTTACTGCTGGATTACTGGCCGCTCGGTCGGATGAGCGCGGCGACGTCCGATTTGCATTTCAACGGAAAAACGCGGGGTCGCCGCAAAACTTTTTGGCGGCTTGTCGTCGAAAAGATTCCGTTGCTTGCTATTGTCGCGGCTTTTTGCACGATTACCTATTTTGCACAAAGCACGTCGTTGTCGCACATAGAGCCGTTTCCCGTCCGATGGCGCATCGGCAACGCGATGATCTCCTACGTCACCTATTTGCGGCATTTCTTCTGGCCCGCGAAACTCGCAGTTTCGTATCCGCGATTGCCGCTCGACTTGCCGTGGCGGGACGTGTGCGGTTCGCTGGCGGTTTTGCTCGGCGTCACGGCGGCGGCGGTGCTCGGTCGGCGACGGTATCCGTATTTGCTGGTCGGTTGGCTTTGGTATTTGGGAATGCTCGTGCCGGTCATCGGATTGCTGCAAGTGGGCACTGCCTCGGTGGCCGACCGCTTCACCTATCTGCCGCAAATCGGCTTCGCCCTGATGTTGGCATGGGGGGCGGCCGAATGGTGCGGCCCGTCGGCGTGGCGGGCGAGGACAATGGGCTTCGCGGCCGCGGCAACGCTGGCGTGCCTGATGGGCGCCGCCTATCTGCAAACCTCGTATTGGCGCAACAGCAAAACGCTTTGGCTCCATTCGCTCGACTGCAATCGGCGGGACGGCTTCGCGTATGGCAGCCTTGGCATGTGTTTTCAGCAGGCAGGCAGGATCGATGACGCGGTTTTTTGCTATCGCAATGCGATTGCGATTCGGCCCGACGATGCCGTTTGCAACAATCTCGGTGTCATTCTTGCCGGCCGCGGCGAATTGGCCGAGGCGGAAAAATGTTTTCGGAAAGCTTTGGGAATCACGCCCGATTACGACGAGGCCCACTGCAATCTCGGCCGCATTTTGGCCGACCGCGGCCGGCTCGACGAGGCGATCGACCATTTCCGCCAATCGCTGCAAGCCAATCCGAACCGCGCGGAGGTTTTTCAACGGCTCGGCGACGCTTTGCATCGGCAAGGCAAGGCGACAGAGGCCGCCGCCGCGTGGGACAAGGCGACGGAGCTTCGGCAACGCCGAACCGACTCGAAAAAATGAGCAGTGGACAGTAGATAGTGGACAGTGGATAATGGATAAGGTAGTACGAAACCGCAAGCGGCTTTCCAATCCCGACCCCCCGGACCCCTGACCCCTATGTTCACCGTCTCCCGCGAAATCGACTTCTGCTACGGCCACCGATTGCTCGACTACGCCGGCAAATGTCGACATTTGCACGGGCACAACGGCCGAGCGATTCTGACGTTCGAGGCGTCGGGCTTGGACGCCGCCGGCATGGTCCTCGATTTTTCGGAGATTAAACGGGTGATTACCCGGTGGATTGACGAAAATCTCGACCATCGCATGGTGCTGAACCGCTCCGACCCCGCCACGGCAACGCTCCAAGCCCTCGGCGAACCGGTATTCTTGCTCGATGCCAATCCGACGGCGGAAAATATCGCCAAGTGCATTTTCGACGCAGCCGCAAAGCAGGGGTTTCCCGTCGTCGAGGTGCGATTGTGGGAAACCCCCCATTGCTGTGCTATGTACAAGCCATAGAGAATTCCGGCCAAGAAATAGCACAGTCCGGACGACCTTGGCGGGCCGGCGCCGGACTGTTTCCCCCCCTGGGAATATGATTGCGGAAGCAACTTCGCGGCTTCAGACTCTCATCATCGGCCGTTCGATACTTCGCACTTTGGTAAACTTTGCCGGTTCTGTGCGTTAGAACGGCGAAAAAGACGCAAAAAAACATAAAAAACGCTGACACACCGGTTCCCGTTGTGTTCCAACGGCGTTCGCCGTTATACTGCGAGGTTTGCGTACTGAAAGGATTACTGGAATGGCTTCTCTTGTTCCCCCTCACGGCGGTTTAACGGAACCGGTTTGTCGAACGGTGGCTGCCGACGCTATCGACGGTTTCTTGGCGCATGCAAAGACGCTGACCCCAATTCCCGTCTCCGACGCCGATCTTTCAACCGTGTATCGCTTGGGCGACGGCGGCCTGAGTCCGCTGGTCGGCCCGATGGATTCGGCCGCGTATCATCGCGTTCTCGAGGAATCGGTCATCGAGCATAACGGCCGGCTTTACGCCTGGACGATTCCGTTGGCACTGCCGGTCGCCGAATCGCTGGCCAAACGGATTCGGCCGGGACAAAAAGTTGCGTTGGTCAATACGGCGGGCGAAATCGTCGCCGTGCTCGACGTCACCGACGTCTATCCGTGGGACAAAAAGAAATATCTCGCCTCGGTTTATTTGACCGAGCGGACCGATCATCCCGGCGGCGACATGCTCTTGAACGGCGACGCCGACAAAACGCATTTGGTCGGCGGCACGATCGAGGTTTTGCCGCAGCCGAAAGACCCGAGGTTCGGAAAATACGTGCTCTCGCCGCGTGAAGTGCGCCGGCTGCTGGCCGAAAAGGGTTGGCAAAGGGTCGTGGCATTCCAGACGCGCAACCCGTTGCATCGCGCCCATGAATACGCGTTGGTCTACGGGCTGGAAACGCTTTTGCGAGCCGGCTGCAACGCCGGCGCGTGTTTGAATCCGTTGGTCGGCGAAACGAAGGGCGACGACGTGGACGCCGACGTGCGGATGCAAACCTACGAGAAGTTGATTCAGAATCGTTCGCTGGGCGACGGCGACAGCGACCCAGCCTTGTGGCGATCGCGCGGCGAATCGGTTCCCGACCGCGTGATGTTGCTCGGGCTGGACATCAAGATGTTTTACGGCGGCCCGAAAGAAGCAGTGATGCACGCGATTTACCGCCAAAACTTCGGGTTTACCGACATCATCATCGGCCGAAAACACGCCGACGCCCCATATCACGACGGCAAGCCGATCTGGGGCGATTTCGACGCGCAGGAAATTTTCAAGAATCTAAAAGGCGACTTGAAAATAAAACCGCTTTGCGTCGGGTTCGCCGCGTATTACGAGTCGATCGGACGGGTTGATTTGATGGAAAATCACAAGGACGAGAAGCCGTTGTTCATTTCCGGCAAGGACGTGCGCAAGGCCCTCCTCGAAGGCCGGCCCGTCGATCCTCGCGTGATGCGTGAAAGCACCGCCGCGATCCTCACCGTCGCCATGGCGACGAAATAGAAAGCGGGACGCAACTCAATCTTTTAGTTGAAACAG
>CAZWNM010000203.1:0-5293 GCA_964635765.1 uncultured Planctomycetaceae bacterium
CGGCCAAATAGTTGCGTCTTTTGCGTCAATGCGTTACGGCGAATACCAAAACGTTTGCGCCGATCTGCAACGCGGAATCGTCCGACAGGCCGTAACTGTAGGCGTGGGGGAATTGCTCCCAGCCATTGCCGATGTCGAACCGGCTGTAGATTACGGCCAAACGATTGTCGAGCGTCACGCCCTCCAACTCCGGCGCGGTGAGCCGACCGAAATCTTCCAGCACGCGCGGCGTGTATTCCGCCTGCTTGATGTCGTTGTGGCAATGATACAGCGGATGATCGGCCGGCAGGCGTTCGAGCTTTTGGCCGGGCAACGCCTTGGCGATTTCGCGGCGAAATGCGGCGTCGAAACTAACGCGGCCGCAACAGGCGTCGGCCAACAGGATGCCGCCGGCTTTCAGATAGCGCCCGAGCGCCGCGGCTTCGTCGGCCGACCAGGAGAAATCGCGGTGGCCGGTCATGTAAAGCAGCGGATAGGTCGTCGTTTTCGGGTCTGTCAGTCGCACGTTCTCCCGCTTGAACTTCACTTCGAGCGTCGAATGATCGCGGGCGTATTTCAGCAAATTGTGGACGGCCGACGGATCGGGGTCCCAGTCGCCTTCGTGCATCAATTGGGCGAATACGAAATCGTCGCGGCTCGGCTCCTTCGATTGATGATACACCTTCGTCGTGCTCAAGAATCGGCCGAGTTGGAACGTGCCGAGGATGTAGGTAATCATGTTCGCGCCGAGCTGGCGCGCTTGGTCGATCACGACGCGAACGCCGCGCGGATGTTCGTGGCCGTCCCAGCCGCAAGTCATGTCGCGCGGCGAGAAAATGACGCCGGCTCGACATCCAAAGTCGATGCCTTCCAAACACGGCGGCTCGGTAAAAAGCGCGCCGTCGCTTTTTTTGTACGTCAAATCGCCGAGTT
Organism: uncultured Planctomycetaceae bacterium; assembly: GCA_964635765.1. Taxonomy (GTDB): domain Bacteria; phylum Planctomycetota; class Planctomycetia; order Pirellulales; family Thermoguttaceae. The sequence goes on from CAZWNM010000203.1 coordinate 913, forward strand.
TGTAGTAGGACGCGAAGACCGGCTCGTCGGGCAACATCTTGCAAAGCGGCCGGCCGGGAAACATCAATTCCATTTCACGCCGGAACGAATCGGCGAAATCTTGCCAGCCGCAACAGGCGTCGCCGAGGATCGTGCCGCCGTCCATCACATAGCGGGCGAGTTTTATGCGAAGCTCGTCGTTCAATTCGAATTTGTTATGCCCGGCGAAGAGCAAGGCGGGCAGTTCGCGTGGGTCGAACGAGAAGTGGGCGAAATCGACCTCGATCGCCCGATAATTGATTTTCAGTTGGTTCGAGGTCCATGAAAGCAGCGTCATCACGTCGGCCGGATCGGTCATCCAATCGCGATAGGGCACCCGTTGGCCGTTCTTCGTGGTCCAACGGATATTGCCCAGGGCGGCTTTGCCTATCAGCGCGGGCGGAGTCGGCGGACGTTTCTTTTCGCTGCGGCGAAGCGGCGTGGCCGGCAGCGGCAACGGCGCGAATGATTCGCCGCCGGTTTGATGCTGCGGCTTGGCGGCCGGCGGCGGACCGCAATCGATTGGGCCGGAATTGTCGTCGGCCAAAACAAGACCGAGCCAAGGCGACGAGCCGGCAACGCCGGTCGTGGCGGCAGTCAGGCCGAGCCGTCGCAGAAAGCTGCGCCGCGGATAAGAACCGCTGCAGCAATCGCATTCAGGCTTCGACATGACATAGCCTCTTTTTTTCCGAGGAGAAATAGAAGGCCGAACGGTGCATTCCATCGGCACATTCTATCGAACAACAATTATTGTACCAGTTTGCGCGGGCGGCGGTCAACGGAATTGACGACTTTTGCGGTTCGCACCGACTAAAACGACTGTTTCACGGCGTTGGACCGGCGGCAACGATTAAAACGGCTGCTTTCCCGGCATGGACGCCCTTTTCGGCATTGTCCGAAACATGCCTACATTCCTCTTAGTTCGTCGCAATTTCGGCAAGCTGTAGAAGCGTTGCCGTCAACGCCGATAGGTTGTGTGTAACCCGAGAACACAGCCGCCCCATCGACGGTATTTGCCCCATGACAAAAACAACGCGACGCCGACCATCCGCTTCCGTGCAATCTCCGCTGGAGACCTACCTCCGCGAGATCAACGAAACGTCGCTGCTCTCGGCCGAGGACGAGCATCAACTGGCCGTCGCCGTCGGCGCCGGCGATTCGCAAGCCCGCGACCGCATGGTTCGGGCGAATCTGCGGCTCGTGGTCAATATCGCCCGCGGCTACACCGGCAAGGGCTTGAGCCTGCAAGATTTAATTGAAGAAGGCAACTTGGGTCTGTTGCGGGCGGTCGAGGGATTCGACCCGGCGATCGGCACCCGATTTTCGACCTACGCCAGCTATTGGATCAAGCAGTCGATCAAGCGGGCACTGATCAACACGGCCAAAACGATTCGCATTCCGGCCTACATGGTCGAGTTGCTCTCGAAATGGCGGCGGGCGAGCAGCCGATTGGCCGAAGAGCTTGGCCGCACGCCCACGCCCGAGGAAATCGGCCGCGTGCTCGGCCTTGCGCGTAAAAAACTGCCGATCATCAAGAAAGCCATTCGGATTTACAATCTGACGCCGCAGACCGATCAGGCGGAAGCCGGCTGGTCGCTGGGCGAGATGGTGATGGACGAGCGGATGCGTTCGCCCGACGAGGCGCTTGTTGAGAGCGACAATCTGGTTCATGTGATGCGGCAGTTGGAAACGATGGACCCGCGCGAGGCGACCGTGTTGCGGATGCGGTTCGGGCTCGACAACAACGAGCCGCGCACGTTGAAAGAAATCGGCGAGACGCTTGGGCTGACGCGCGAGCGCGTGCGTCAGATCGAAACCGAAGCGCTCGGCAAGCTGGCCGACAGCCTGAACGGCCCGATCGAGTTAGAAACCGCCGGGTTCGGGATCGCGGATTGAGATTAGGGGCTAGAGGCTAGGGGCTAGGGGCTAGGGGCTAGAAAGCCGCTGGCGGGATGGCAACGATAGTCGCTGCCGCGTCCGCTTTTCCCGCCACTTGCATCTCTTTTTTACCCTTCTCGCTCTTTTTACGCTTCTCACGTTTTTCACCCTTTTCACGTTTTCCACCTACGCCGCGTCGCACCCCGCCGCTTTGCGTTTTTTTCTTTTCGCCGCTCTTGACGCCCCTAGTGATTACTGTTATACTTGTGTAATCACTTGGGAGCAAAACCTTGCACTTCCGCGTCGAAACATCCTCCGGCATGCCGATCACGCGGCAAATCGCCGCGCAAATCCGTGCGGCCTGCGCCGGCGGAACATTGCAGCCGGGCGAACGGCTGCCGTCGGTTCGAGCGCTGGCCGCCGAACTGGCCGTCAATCAAAACACCATCCTGCGGGTCTACGAACGCCTGACGGCCGAAGGACTTCTCGAACGACGCCACGGCGATGGCACCTTCGTGGCCGATCGCGTTCCAAGCGGACAATTGCAAAAACAGCGGCGGCGGCTGCGCCAACAAATCGCCCAGGCCGTCGAATTGGCCAAAACCCTGGGCGTCGATTCCGTCGAGGTACATCAACTTTTAGACGAACTTTGGGAGGAACACGGACCATGAGCGAATCGCCAATCGAACTCCGGGGCATCACAAAATCGTACGGCCGCAAGGAAGTGCTGACGGGCTTGGACCTCGCCGTTCCGCAAGGTGCCGTCGTCGGCCTGTTGGGCACCAACGGCTGCGGCAAGACCACGCTTCTGAAATGCGCGTTGGGCTTGATCCGGCCGAAAGCCGGCACGGCCCGACTGCTCGACGAGGACGCTTGGAGCTTGACGGCGGCGGCCAAAATGCGCATCGGCTACGTGCCGCAGGTCGTCGGGCTGTATCCTTGGATGCGAGTGCGGCATTTGATCGACTACACCGCCGCGTTTTATCCGAATTGGAATCACGCGATGGTCGCCGACCTCGTGCGGGAATGGTCGATTCCGATGGACGACCGCATCGGCCCGCTTTCGGTCGGGCAGGCGCAGAAACTGGCGATTCTGCTGGCCGTGGGGCACGAGCCGGACTTGCTCATTTTAGACGAGCCGGCGGCGAGTCTCGATCCGCTGGCTCGGCGGCAGTTTTTGCAGATGATTATCGACATGGCCGAGCCTGGCCGGCGGACGGTGCTTTTTTCGACGCACATCACTTCCGACCTGGAGCGCGTGGCCGATCGCGTCGCCATCCTGAAATCCGGCCGCATCGCATGGTTCGGCCTGCTCGACGATTTGAAAGAGCAAACGCACGTCAGTCTGGAAGACAGTTTTTTGGAGATGTGCCGTGAATAATCCCTATATCCAAGTTGCGTTGACGTATTTTCGCCGGCTGTTTTCGTCGGTCAGAGTCGGCTTTATGACGCTTTTGTTTCTCGTTATGACCTTCTCGGCCATTATTGGGGCACGGTCGGCCCATCAATTTTGGAATGGATTGTTTGTTTTGTTCTTCTACGGCTTTGCGGTGATTTTTTATGTGATCCCCATCCACATCAAGGAACAATTCGCCAATTCACGAGCGCATCTTCTGCCCAACTTCCGAAAGGCGCACATTGTCGTGGCCGGCGCGGTTGCGTTCGTTGTCGCGGTTCTTTTGCCGGCTGCGGCGAGTCTATGGCTCCGATTGCATTCCATCGGCCTTTTGGCGTTCATGGTGTTTTGGTTCGGCTGGATTTGCTTGGCTGTCTTGTTTCAGAAAAACTGGCAAATGGGCGTTATTGTGGTTGCGTTTTTCGCCGTGATATTTGGGGGCGGGAGTTTCATGGAACAGTGGTGCTCTGGAAAATTTGAACTGCAGGCGCTCGGTCTGCTTGCAATCGGGCTGGCAATCATCGTGTACTGCGGAGTTCGATTGTGCCGCCTCAATGAAGACATGCCGGAGTATCATCTGCGGCTTTATAAGACGGCTTATTCGGGAAAAAGCCAAAACTGGCCGGGCATGCAATTTGCCCCCGGCAGTTTTCGCGATCGGCTTTGGGTGAACCAGATGGCTGGCTTGATTCGTCACGCTCAACATTCGCCTAATTCGCTTTGGTCGCGGATATGCCGATGGCAAATCGGGATGCAGACCGTCCGACAGACTTTATTGTTTTGCGTTTGTTTTTTTCTTTATTTGTTCTTTTTCAGAATTTTTTTTATCGCGAACCCGAATAACCAAAAAGCGTCCCTGATTGGCATGATAAAATTGTTTCTCACAATGATTCCGACCATGGTGGTATGGACTGTTGTGTGGCGGCGACGAACTCAATCGATGTACTATGAAATGTTGCTGCCGGTAGATCGAGCAACCTATTTGAAGCAGGTCGGCATGGCAGCCGCGTTGAGTCAACTCCAGGTGTGGGTTGTCTTTGGCATCACCGGTGTTTTGTGGCAGCAAATCGCCGAGCCGCAATCCACTTC
>CAZWNM010000204.1:0-2864 GCA_964635765.1 uncultured Planctomycetaceae bacterium
CGGATCATCACGAACCACGGCGGGCGGATCGAAGTGGAAAGCCAGCCCGGCCAAGGGGCGTCTTTTACGATCGTGTTGCCCGAAGCGGCCAAGCCCATCTAAGCTATTTCGGGTGCTGGCATGACACCCGAGCGTTGCCTCTTTTGTGCAACGCAATTGCCGTAGTTGTCGTATTTTGCCTATTGTGTGTTTGTGACAGCCTCAGTCTGTCTCATCCAAACTACGCCGACGCGATTTTTTCGCAATCCGGCAAAGTTCGCTAATCCGTCACAACCGTTTCAACCGATACCGCCAGGAGAAATTGTGATTACGAGACGCTGCCTTCTCAAACTCGGCGGGAAATAATCATGCCGGCAGTTCGAATGAAATTATCCGTTATCGTTGCGATCCTCGGCCTTTTGGCGGCTGCCGGCACGGCGGTTGCCCAGACCGATGCCGATACGAGCACCCCTAAGACGAGAACGCTGGCCGACCGGCTTGGCGATTTCGGCAGGACGGTTTTCGGCGGCGCTCGGTCGGCTGAAAAAAGTCAGCCGAAGGCTTTGCCGGCCAAGGACGCGACTGCATCGGCGCCAAGGTCCGACGCGATGGACCCGCCGGCCGATGGCGGCAACGCGGTTCGGGCGGGCAGCGTCTCGACGGGGTCGGACGAGCCGGTGAAGCCGGCGGCGGTGCCGTTGCACGCACGTTTATCGGGCTATCGCCAGTCGGTTTTCGATTCCGACCATGCCCAGCCGGCGCAAACAGCCACGCCGCCGACGGCGCAACCTCAGCGATCAGCGGCAGCGGCTGCGACGGAACAAGCCCCGAATATTTCGAACGCCGCATCGCCGTCTTCGGCGTTGCAACCTCGGCTTGCCGAGCGATCTCCGTCAACAGTTCATGAAGAGACGTCGCAGCGCGGTAAGCCGGAGCTTGGCGCCGCCAACGCGCAAGCGTCATCGGCGACGAAGCGGATTTCGTCCGCCCATGCCGCCGGCGACAGCGTGCTTGTCGCCCACAAGAGCCCAATCATCGGCGTGGATACGGTCGGTCCGCGGACGATCGCCGTCGGCCGGGAATCGACGTACCAAGTGCAGTTGTCGAACTCAGGCGACGTGGCGGCCGAGGAGCTGGTGGTGCATGTGACATTGCCCGACTGGGCGGAAGTGGCCGGCTTCGACGCCAGTCTTGGCACGGCGGCGGCGAACGAGGCAAATCAAACGGCTGGCCCCGTTGTTTGGAAGGTGGGCCGGCTGGACGCGAAGGCGCACGAACGGCTGACGCTGAAGCTCATTCCACGCCAGAGCCGGCCTTTCGATCTGGCCGTGCGTTGGGAATACAAGCCGATTGCGTCGCAAGCGATGATCGAAGTTCAGGAGCCGAAATTTTCGTTGGCGATTGAAGGTCCGCACGAGGTTTTTTACGGGCAGAAGGAAAGTTTCCGGCTGAAGTTGAAAAACACCGGCGACGGCGCCGCCGAAAACGTCGTGATTATGTTGACGCCGATCGGAACGGGCGAGAACGTGCCGGCCTCGCATAAGATCGGCATGTTGACGGCGGGCGAAGAAAAATCGCTCGATGTCGAGCTTACCGCTCGGCAACCCGGCGCCCTGACGATTCAAGCCGACGTTTGCGCCGACGGCGGCGCGCATGCCGAGTTGTCGGAAAAGGTGGTGGTGCGGCGCGGCGAACTGAAGATCGACATGGAAGGCCCCAAGGTTCAATTCGTCGGCGGCGTGGCCACATATAACATGCATATTCGCAACGTCGGCAATGCCCCGGCGCGCAGCGTCAGGCTTGCCATTGTGCTGCCGGCCGATTCCCGGTATCTCTCGGGCATCGAGGGCGCGAAGTTCGACGCGGCCACCGGCCGGTTGGAATGGCGCGTCGAGCGATTGAATCCGGAAGTGGAGCAGAGCTTCACGTTGAAATGCGCGCTGGCCACGGCCGGCATCAGCCGCGTTCGTTTGGGCGTCATCGCGGCCGACGACATCATTGCGTCGGCCGAAACGACCGTGCAGGTCGAGTCGATCGCCAACCTGACGATGGACGTGAAAGACCCGGCCGGCCCATCGGCTGTCGGCGAGGAAGCGGTTTACGAAATTCACGTTCGCAACCGCGGCACGAAGGAGGCGCAAGACGTGGAAGTGTTCGCGTACTTCTCGCGCGGCATCGAGCCGGTCAGCGCCGAGGGCGCTCCGAATCGTTTGGGCGCCGGGCAAGTGGCGTTCCAGCCGCTGGTTTCGTTGGCGCCGGGCGCCGAAGCGGTGTTGAAGATTCGCGCCAAGGCCGAAGTGGCCGGCAACCACATTTTCCGCGCGGAAACGCATTGCAAGCAACTTGGCGCTCGCTTGGTGAGCGAAGCCACGAACTTGTATTACGGCGACGCGCCGGCGATCGCGCAGACGGCGCGGAACACCGCGCCGATGGAGAAACAGCCGTCGCCCGCCTATGGCGCCGCGAGTCCGATTTCCACCGCGCAAGCGCCCGCCACGCCGTGACAATGGCGAAATAAACAGATGCCATGCCCACGCTTGCCGTGGGCGTGTTTTTTTCTTGTCACACATGCCCGCCACTTCTCGCCTCCAATCCTTAGGAAACGTCCGTTGACAACCGACCGGCCAATGTGCTAAATTATGTCCCGCGAGGTGAACATGGCGTTCTCCATCTTATTGGCACTCTTTACGGTACTGGCCGGCAATCCGCCGATGGCGGAGCGGTCGAGCGTCGATGCCAACACCTGTCAGCTTATTGTGGACGGCAAGTGCGTCGAAAAGCTGGTTCTGCGAGAGAAAAATGGACCCGAGTGTGGGCCAAACGTGATTGGTTCGAGCTTATTCTTCAAGCCGGGCCAATACCGCGTGCGCCAAATCGTGTTGAAG
>CAZWNM010000204.1:2874-3505 GCA_964635765.1 uncultured Planctomycetaceae bacterium
GTGGCTGGCGGGCGGCGGTGTGAAGGGCGGCTATACCCATGATGCTTTCGCGGATACCTACTGGTTTACGCTGAGTCCGGGCAAGCCTTATCATCTTCGGGCCGGAGTGCCCCTGACATCGCACGTCGAGGTGACGCGGGAGGGCCGGTTGCTCAAGTTGGATTACCGGCTGGTCGACGTTGCCGGGCGGCAATACCGCGACGCAAACCGAACATCTCCGCCGCGTTTTGCCATCTATCAGAATGGCCGGGAAATCGCCAGTGGCTCGTTCGAGTATGGCTGAGGCGGCGTTTGCTCGTACTCGTGGCGAGTACCTCTGACCATTGGCACCAGCGAGTTGAAGGTCGTTCCCTCCCAGGAACTCGGCGAATTGGGCGGTCGCGAAGGTTCACCCACGGTTTTTCAGTGGCATTGGCGCTATCATCTTCCTAGCTTCCTGTTCTGGGGCTTGGTTCTATTGCCGCTGGTGTTTGTCAAAGAGAATCGCCGCTTGCAGGCTTGGGCGATCTTGATCCCGCTGGCGGCCGTTTTGATCGCTTTTCGGATGATCGCCAACTTGTTTGCGTTTTCGCCGACGAATGCGGAATATCTGGGCGCAATAGTCACGTCGCTCGCCAGCACGTGGGCGATC
>CAZWNM010000204.1:3515-5286 GCA_964635765.1 uncultured Planctomycetaceae bacterium
CCTCTTCGTTGGCTGCTGGCCATCGTGTTCGCCCTGATTGTCATGTTGGCCACGGGCTTGCTTTTGTGTTGGTGCAATTATGGCCTTGTGGCCGACGAAGTAGTGCTCCTTTTGATGTTCCACAGCGTCGCTTCATTCAGCCTTGTGTTGTCCATGGCGCTGACCGGTCGCTTCCGCCGGAAGACCGGTCTATCCACGTCTTTCGCGGTGTGGCTGCTCCCATGGACGGTTTTTCCGTTGATCTTGGGAATGTTCATACTTCTGATTGGCTTGCATTTCTTCCAGGGAGACTCGATCATGGATGGACTGCTCGACTTCCTGTCAATCGGCGCCATCGGAGGTATCGTCCTCTATCTCCTAAACCTTCCGTTCATGCTGCTGGCCTTTCGCAGTCCTTTCTACCGCCGACGATTTTGCGCCGTTTTCGGTCTGCAATGCGTCGAACAACGAGCTCTCAACGATATTGAGATCGAGCCGCAGGAATGACACGACCGGGATTCCTTGGTATAATAGCAGTACCAGGATATTTCGCCGCGCGGCCGCAACTCTGCTCGGCTACCTGGAAAAAAAGCTCCGCCGAGGAACGCATCGTGAAACTGCAATTTCTGGGGGCCGCGCGTCAAGTCACCGGGTCGCAATACTATTTCGAGGCCGACGGCACGCGGCTTCTGATCGACTGCGGCATGTATCAGGAACGCGAGTTCTTGGCCCGCAACTGGGAGCCCTGCCCCGTGCGGCTCCGCGACGTTCAGGCGTTGCTGCTGACGCACGCTCACGTCGATCATTGCGGACTGGCGCCGAAACTGGTGCGCGACGGGTTTCACGGCCCGATCATTACCACGTCGGCCTCGGCCGATCTGGTCGAATTGGTGCTCCGCGACTCCGCCGAGATTCAAGTGGAAGACGCGGAATTCAAGGCAAAGCGGCACCGAAAGGAAGGCCGCGAGGGAGCGTATCCGACGAAGCCGCTCTACACGCCCGCCGATGTCGATCGCATGCTGCCGCTGTTGGAGGGCGTCGCCTACGATCGGCCCGTGCGGATCAACGACCACGTTCATGCGGTGTTTCACGACGCCGGCCACATTTTGGGTTCGGCGATGGTCGAGCTTCGCGTGACCGATCACGGCCAGCCGCGGCGCGTGGTCTTCACCGGCGACTTGGGCCAATGGGATCGACCGATCGTTCGGAATCCCACGATTTTCACCGAGGCCGATTACGTCGTCATGGAATCGACCTACGGCGACCGCGTTCACGAAAGCCACGAGTCGATCGAGTCGCAATTGGAGCGGGCCATCGCGGAAACCGTGGTGGCCGGCGGCAAAATGATCGTGCCGGTTTTCGCCATCGAACGGGCGCAGGAGTTGATCTACTATCTCAACCGCCTGTTGCAAGCCGATCGGATTCCGGCGATACCGATGTTTCTCGACAGTCCGATGGCGGCCGACGTGAACGAGATTTTCCGCCGCCACCGGGAGTGTTTCGACGCGGAGGCGATGGAAATGACCGCCGACGGCGGCTCGCTGCTCCGCTTCCCGTCGCTGCACGTGTTGCGAACGGTGCAAGAGTCGATGTCCGTGAACGCGATGAAGGGCCCGGCGATCATCATGTCCACCTCAGGCATGTGTACGGCGGGCCGGATCAAGCACCATTTGGCCCATCATCTCGGCGATCCGGCCTGCACGATTCTATTCGTCGGCTACCAAGCCCGGGGCACGTTGGGCCGGCAGATTCTCGACGGCAACCGCGAGGTCCGCATCCACGGCATCTCGCG
>CAZWNM010000205.1:0-5285 GCA_964635765.1 uncultured Planctomycetaceae bacterium
GCGTGAGCCGGGCGGCCGATTGCAGGCGGTCGAAGGCGGCGCGGCGGTTGGTTTTGTCGAAGCTGAGAACTTCGCTGGTCAGAAAAAGCCCATTCGAGAGCGTTTTTTGCTGCGATACCTGCGCCGAACGCAGCGGCTCGCCGGCATGGGCGTACCACGCGCCGAGGCCTCGGGCAGCGTACACGCACTCGTCGAGGGCGGGAATCCGAATGACCCCCAAAACGCTTTGCCCCTCGTATTCGACGCCGATCAGCGTCGAATAGATCGGCACGCCGTGGATGAACGATTTCGTGCCGTCGATCGGATCGAGAATCCAGCGGAAACCGCTCGTGCCCGGCTGTTCCGAAAGCTCCTCGCCGAGGATTCCGTCGGCGGGAAACGCAACGGCGATTCGCTGCCGCATGATTTTTTCGGCCTGACGGTCGGCGGCCGTCACGGGCGTGTCGTCGCACTTGAGTTCGACATCGAGGTCTTCGCGGCGGAAATATTTGAGCGTGACGCCGCCTGCTTCTTTGGCGATTTCGACGGCCAGAGCGAGACGTGGTTGAAGATCGGCGGAGGACAACATGAAGATTCCTATTTCCCGTGCGCGGTCAGCCGACGGCCGACTCGGGAAGGTCAACCATCGGCAGCAGATGCGACAGCTTGACAGCCTGCAATTTGCAGCGGGCCAGTTCGGTCACATCGCGCAAGGCGCATTCTAGCTTCGATAGGGAATCTTCGGGAAGCCCCTCGTAGTCGGGGAGGGTGTGAACCACGGGACCATCGACCGCCTCGATCACGTCCAACAGCGAAATATCCTCGGGCTTGCGGTCCAGAGCGTAGCCGCCGTCAACGCCGCGGGCCGACACCAAAATGCCGTTGGTCACCAGATTTCGCAGAATCTGCAACAGAAATCGCTCTGGCATCTTGCCTTCCGACGCCAATCGGCTGCAAGGAATCGGCACGCCGGCTGTCTCCGAGCGAGCCAATTGCAGAATTGCTTGCAACGCATACGCTGCCGTGCGCGATAACTTCATAATGACTGCCCTCTCTTTACATAAAACGACCCCTCGCCTTTGGGGACCTAGTGTATAGAAAATGGATGCAGTCAGTCAAGGGGGGTTTTGACAAGATTGAGGATAATACGGGAGAGGAGGCTGGAGGCTGGGGATTGGCGGCTGGACACTGGAGGCTAGAGACTGGGAATCAATTTCTAATCCCCCTCCGGCTCCGCGCTGGCGTCCCACTTGGTTTTGACGAAGAAGGCGTGCCACACCAGCAAGATCGCTCCGCAAACCAATGCGCTGTCGGCCAGATTGAAGTTCGGCCAGTGCCAAGGGCCGATCATCACGAGAATGAAATCACGAACGGCATGAACCGGTTCGCCGAGCAAATGGCCGGGAATGCCGTGGCCCCAAGTTAAGCCTGGCAACCCAAGTCGGTCGTACAAGTTGCCAAGAATGCCGCCGGTGACCAGCCCGAGGGCGACGGTTAGCAAGCGGTCACAAGCTGCTCGGGCGGCAAAAAGCCACAGAAAAATGGCGATGGCCGCCCCGACCGACAACGCGGCAAACAGCGGCCAAAAACCTTGGCCCAGCCCGAACAATGCCCCTTCGTTTAGAGTGGTTTGGATGCCGATAACGTCGTTCCAAGCCCACCGGAGAAAGCCTAGCGGATACTTCGTGAATATCCATGATTTCGACGCCAAATCGGCCGCGCAGACGCCAGCGGCCAACGCGAAAAAAACCAAGTAGCGGCTGAGAGGGACCGCTGGTTTCACCGCTTTTGTTCCTGTTGTTCGGCGCAACGCACGCACAGCGAGGCGTAAGGCACGGCATTCAGGCGGGCTTTGGGAATCTTGGCGCCGCATTCCTCGCACGATCCATAGGTGCCTTCTTCAATCCGTTCCAGCGAGGCTTCAATCTGGGTGAGCGTTCCGCCGTCGTTTTCCATCAGACTGAGGGTAAACTCTTGCTCGAAGTTGTCGCTGCCGATATCGGCCATGTGGATCGGCATGCTCGAAAGATCCCCATTCGATTCGCTGCGGCTCTTTTTCAGGGCCGTATCGGCCATTTTGCTGACATCGCCGCGGAGGCGTGCCCGCAAGAGAAGGAGCGAATCCTTAAATGTCTTCAATTCAGCACTCGTCATAGCGTCTCTTTCCTGGGTGGAATTCGGCCGAAAGCCGCAAAATGGGTGCTACCGCATTTTTGCCAGTCCTCGGTGCGCCTACTTTCAAGTTCCCACAGACTTCTCATTGTAAACGGCCAAGCCGACGTTGTCAAACCATCAGCAAGCCCAACGTGAGGGGTTTGCCGCACGCAACCGAGGGGGCAATTGCCGAGACTGTGGATGGCGAGATGTTGGGGCAATTGATAGAATGGGATGGGGGTGAGTAATGCGAGAGATTCTTCCAGGACGACTTTGGCTTGGAAATGCAGGCGACGGGTGCAATCCCGAGCTGTTATTGACGGCTGGAATTGCCGCCGTCGTCAACCTCGCGATGGAAGAGCCGTCGCCAACTTTGCCGCGAACGATTGCTTATTGCCATTTTCCGATTGTTGACGGCGAACAAGAAACGCCGAACATGCTTTGCGTTGCGATTCGCACGTTGGTTTCCCTGCTGGAAAATAGGATCCCGACGCTGGTTTATTGCGGGGCTGGCATGAGCCGTTCACCCGCTATTGCCGCCGCTGCGATTGCCATAGTGGAGGGCGAAAGCCCCGAAGATCGTTTGCGGCAAATTGTCTCCGGCGGGCCGCACGATGTTTCGCCGCAATTATGGGCGGCCGTGCGGGCGGCGTTGCGAAACATCTATTTGCAAAAATCAGCATGGAGCGGCGACAACGTCGAATCGTGCGAAGAGAATATCCGACGAGTTTGTTCTGTTTTGGAGTCTGTTGCCGAGCAATATTCGCCCAATTCGGACGAAGAGACGGCGATTCGCGATGCCGCGAGCGCCTTCATTGCAGTTAGTCTGCACGACAATCTGAAATGGGCATATCGTAAATTGCTTACTGCCAGCAACGGATCGCTTCGACCAGAGGTGGAATCGGATTTGCGCCGTCACGGAATCGAACCGAACGATTTGGCGTAAGAGTTCATTGATTTTTAGGCAGATTGACGGTGCGGTTCATTTTGCGGTAAAATTAAGCGTGGGAGGACATTTGACATGACCGTGCAAGTTCAGGAAATTCTGCATTCATTCGAACTGTTGCCCGAAATCGACAAACGCGAGTTAGCCGGCGAGATTCTTCGCCGCAGTCTGAGTTTGGATTCGCCTGCCTTGTCGGACGAGGAACTTGTTTGCGTTGCAGACGAGACCTTCCGACAAATCGATGAAAGAGAGGCATTCAATGCCTCCTAAGCCGATACGTGGCGAGGTCTGGTTGGTTGATCTTGGAATGGCGGCAAAAACTCGCCCTTGTTTGGTTCTGAGTATCCCCGTTGCTGACGTTGATCGCGCACTGGTCACGCTTGTCCCACACACAACCAGTCCGCGCGGCTCTCGGTTTGAGTCGCCAACCGGTGCAAGATTTCTTCGAGTCGGCGTATTTGACGCGCAAAACCTTGTTACTATCCCAACGGTGAAACTCATTCGTAAGCTTGGCAATTTGCCAATCGTTGATTTTTCAGCCGTCGAAAATGCCGTGCGCTCATGGCTTGGCCTCTGATGCGTTTAATGACTATAGAGTCGTTCTTTTGTTAGCGTGATTACGTCGCCAAGTCCATTCATTGTTGTCGATGCAAGCGGAGAACATGTCAAACACGCCCACCCGCGACGAACTCGTCGGCCGATACCTCGATCAATTGCCGTTCACGCCGTATCCGGTGCAGGAGGAGGCGTTGCTGGCGTGGTTCTCGGCCGAACAGGGCGTCATGGTTTGCACGCCGACCGGAACCGGCAAAACGCTCATCGCCGAAGCGGCATTGTTCGAAGCCCTGCACACCGGCACGATGGCCTATTACACCACGCCGCTTATCGCCCTGTGCGAGCAAAAATTCCGCGAAATGCAATCGGTCGCGGTGAAATGGGGGTTTCAGCCGGAAGACGTCGGCCTGGTGACCGGCAATCGCCGCGAAAATCCCGACGCCCGCGTGCTGGTCGTCGTCGCCGAGATTCTGTTGAATCGCTTGTTGCACAGCGGGCAAGATCAAGCGGCAACCGGAACGCCAGCCTTCGATTTCAGCCAAGTCAGCGCGGTCGTCATGGACGAGTTCCACAGCTTCAACGATTTGGAACGCGGCATCGTTTGGGAATTGACGCTCGGCTTGCTGCCGCCGCACATCCGCACGCTGCTGCTTTCGGCAACGGTTGGCAATGCCGTCGAGTTTCTGCATTGGCTCCGCACGAGCCACAAGCGCGAACTGGAATTGGTTCGCGGCGGCGATCGGAAAGTGCCGCTCAAGTTCCATTGGGTCGGCGACATGCTGTTGACCGAGCAGCTTGAAGAAATGGCCCAGGGCGAAGACATCGTTCGCATGACGCCGGCGTTGGTCTTCTGCTTCAACCGCGACGAATGCTGGACCGTGGCCGAGCAACTCAAGGGCAAACGGGTGTTGAGCGACGGCCAGCAAAAACGGCTCGTAGAAGAATTGGATCGCCACGATTGGTCCGAGGGCGCCGGGCCGAAACTAAAACAGCTTCTGATGCGCGGCGTCGGCGTGCATCATGCCGGTGTGCTGCCAAAGTATCGCCGCATCGTCGAAGAACTGTTTCAGCGGAAATTGCTTTCCATCGCCACATGCACCGAAACCCTGGCGGCGGGCATCAATCTGCCGGCCCGCTCGGTCGTTCTGCCGAGCATTATGAAAGGGCCGCCGGAAAAGAAGAAGTTGATCGATGCAAGTTCGGCCCATCAGATTTTCGGGCGAGCCGGCCGGCCGCAGTTCGACAAGGAAGGCCATGTGTTCGTGTTGGCCCATGAAGACGACGTGAAAATCGCCCGGTGGCGTGAAAAATACGATCAGATTCCCGAGAATACGAAAGACCCTGGCTTGATGAAGGCCAAAAAGGCGCTCAAGAAAAAAATGCCGACGCGCCGAACGAACGAGCAGTATTGGAACGAGTCGCAGTTCAATAAATTATGCATGGCGCCGCCGGGCAATCTTTACAGCCGCGGCCCGCTGCCGTGGCGATTGCTGGCCTACATGCTCGACGCCTCGCCCGAGGTCGATCGCATTCGCCACCTCGTCGGCAAGCGATTGATGGACGCCCCGCGCATCGAAGCCGGCCAGAAGGAACTCGATCGGGCGCTGCTGGTGCTTTGGCGGGCGGGCTACGTCACGCTGGAGCCGCATCC
>CAZWNM010000206.1:0-5275 GCA_964635765.1 uncultured Planctomycetaceae bacterium
TGCAAAAATAATCGAGGTAACCGGTAGGTTTTTGTGACGCGAGCGAGGCTTCGGTGGCAACGACAGAACCTCCGTTCCCAGAATGGGCGAATCGGGCTAGACCCTTGGCCGGCGCCTTGCTGCTAGGCGTGCCGGCGTATCTGGTTTTTCTGCTTTATGCCGCGGGGTCGCCTGAAACGACCGATGTCGGCTATGCTCCCGATCAGCCCGTGCCGTATTCCCATCAAGTTCACGTTGGCCAGATAGGCCTCGATTGTCGCTATTGCCACACGACCGTGGAGGGAGCCGCTTTTGCCGCGGTTCCTCCAACGTCGGTATGCATGAACTGCCACAAGGCGATTGCCGCCGACGCGAAGACGACCGAGCCGCTGCGCTGGAGCATGAAAACCGGCCGGCCGGTCCCGTGGGTTCGCGTGCATGCTCTGCCCGATTACGTCTACTTCAACCATCATGCCCACGTCGGCCGTGGCGTCGCATGTGTTTCGTGTCACGGGCGGATCGACCACATGGAGCAGGTGCGACAAGTCAAGACCCTCAGCATGGGCTGGTGCTTGGAATGTCACCGCGACCCGGCGCCGCAGTTGCGCCCGGTGGAATTTGTCACCGACATGAACTGGTTCCCGCAGGAGGACGCCCGGGCGTTGGGCCGGCGTCTGATGCACGAAAACGGCATTGCACCTTCGACGGATTGCTCAACATGTCATCGCTAGACAAACGAAACCATCGCGACGTTTGGTGGCGCAGCCTGGACGACCCGGCTGACGCGTCTCGCCTTCGTGCGTTTTTGGATGCGGAGTTTCCAGCCTCGGCCGATCCGAGCGGAATCAACCGGCGTCGGTGGTTGCAGTTGATGGGGGCCTCGTTGGCGTTGGCCGCGGCCGGCGGTTGCCGCTCGGAGAAGCTGGAGATGCTTTCCTTTGCCGAGCGGCCCGAGGACCGCACGCCCGGCAAAACCGAGCGATTCGCCACGGCCATGCCCTTGGGCGATACGGTCGCGGGACTCGAGGTCACGTGCGTCGACGGCCGGCCCATCAAGATCGAAGGCAACCCGCGTCACCCGCAAAGCCTGGGGGCGACCGATGTTTTCGCGCAGGCCGCGTTGCTGGCGCTTGACGATCCCGATCGCAGCCGAAGCGTGACGCTCCACAATGGGAAGGATAAGCAGGAGAAGACCTGGAAGCAGTTCGAGGAAGCGTGCAAAGTTCTCTTTCAGCGATTGCAAGAGGCGTCGGGCGCCGGCTTCCGCGTGTTGGCCGAGGCGAACGGTGCGCCGACGCTTGCGGCGCTGCGCGAGCGGTTGCTAAAGGCATTTCCTCGCGCAAAATGGTTCGAGTACGAGCCGCTCGGCGACGACAACGCACGGGCGGGCGCAATGTTGGCTTACGGCCGGCCGCTTCGGACGCACCTGCGGTTGGATCGCGCTCGTTGCATCGTTTGCCTCGACGCCGATCCGCTGGGCAACCATCCGGCGGCCGTGCGCTACGCTCGCGATTTCACCGCCGGCAGGCAGCCGGAGTCGGGCCGGATGAGCCGCCTGTATGTCGTCGAAAGCGGCGTGTCGTTGACCGGAGCGGCGGCCGACCATCGTTTTCCATTGCGAGCGAGCCGAATTCCCGACTTCGTCGCACAGCTTGAAAACGCATTGCTTTTGCAGAAGACGCAGGCGTTGGAATCCATGCCGCCGCTGTTGCGCGCGATCGTCGACGACTTGCTTGCAGCGGACAACCGTGGCCGGAGCATCGTCTGTGCCGGTCCGTCGCAGCCGCCCGAGGTTCATGCGGCCGTCCATCGGATCAACGCGAGATTGAAAAACATTGGCGAAAATGGAACCGTCGCCTACACGCGGACGTTCGATCCCGAACGGTCTTCGCACGTCGAAGCGATTCAAACGCTCGTCGAGGAGATGAACCACGGAAAGGTCGATACGCTTCTGATTCTCGGCGGCAATCCCGTTTACAATGCACCGGCCGACTTGGCCTTTGGCGAGTCGCTGCAACGGGTCAAGACGAGCATCCATCTGAGCGAATATCGCGATGAAACCTCTCGGCGTTGCACATGGCACCTGCCCCGCGCCCATTTTCTCGAAACGTGGGGCGACGGCCGTTCGTATGACGGAACTTATAGCGTCGTCCAGCCGATGATCGCGCCGCTACGCAACGGCCGCTCGCCGCTCGAAGTTCTCGCGACGATTTTGGCCACCGCGGAGAAAGCCGCGATGCGCCAGCCGGAGGAGCTTGTGCGTCGAACGTTTCGCGAGCAGATTGCGGGCAGTTCCAAAAAATCATGGCGGCAAGTCGTCCGTGACGGACTGCTGGCCGAAAGCCGCTGGCCGTTTGAGAAGGTTTCGGAGCCGGTCGGTCAGACAGTCTCCCCTCTCCCAAAGGGCGATGGGACAGACGATAGGCGACTTGAAGTAATTTTTCGCTCCGATCGATCGGTCTACGACGGCCGCTTCGCCAACAACAGTTGGCTCCAGGAATTGCCTGATCCGGTGACCAGGCTGACCTGGGGCGGCGCGGCCCTCGTGGGTCCGGCCACGGCGGAACAACTCGGAATCAAGAACGAAGAGTTGGCGGTATTGAAATTGGGAAACCGGCACGTGCGTCTGCCGATTTACGTGCTGCCAGGCCAGGCTCTGGGAACCGTGGAACTGCCGTTGGGCTACGGCCGCTCGGCCGCGGGCAACATCGGAGGCGATATGCCCGAGGTCGAGCCGGTCGGCGTTGACGTGTATCCCTTGCGAACGACCTCGGCAATGCACGTGGCCGGCGGAGCAACCCTGGAGCCGACCGGCGAAACCTATCGTCTGGCCGGCACGCAAAACCATCAAACGATCGACGCCGTGGGCCGCGAGGTGACGCGGCGGCGCGCCGCCATTCTCATCCGCCAAGCGACGTTGGAGCATTATCGAAAACATCCCGACTTCGCCCAAAATGTGACTGAGCATCCGCCGCTGAAATCGCTTTGGCAAGACCTCGACTACGAAGGACATCGCTGGGGCATGGCGATCGACTTATCGAAGTGCATCGGCTGCGGGGCCTGCGTCGTCGCCTGTCAGGCCGAGAACAACATTCCGGTGGTTGGTCGCCAACAAGTGCTCAAGGGGCGGGAAATGCACTGGTTGCGGGTCGATCGTTACTTCCGTGGCGAACCGGACGCTCCCGAATTGGCTTATCAACCGTTGCCCTGCCAGCAATGCGAATTGGCGCCCTGCGAACAAGTATGTCCGGTGGCGGCAACGTCTCATAGCCACGAGGGACTGAACGACATGGTTTACAATCGGTGCGTCGGCGTGCGGTATTGCGCCAACAATTGTCCCTACAAGGTGCGGCACTTCAACTTCTTCAATTATCATAAAGAGTTTGAAAATCCCGAAAACGAAATTGCGAAAATGAAATACAATCCGCAGGTGACCGTGCGAAGCCGCGGCGTCATGGAGAAATGCACCTATTGCGTGCAGCGGATCCAGGCGGCAAAAATCACCGCAAAAAACACGGGAGAAGCCATCCATGACGGCCAGATACAAACAGCCTGCCAACAAGTCTGTCCAACCGGCGCCATTGTTTTTGGCGATCTGGCGGATCGCGCCGGCGAAGCGCTCCGCCTACGCCGCTTGCCACGAGCCTATGCCATCCTGGCCGAGTTGAACGTTCGGCCGCGCACGATCTACTTGGCCCGAATCCGCAATCCAAACCCAGCACTCGAATCGATCGATGTTGAGCATGACCATCCTACCGCTTGAAGACAACCTGACGCAAGACCCGACGCGGCGGGCACGATTGGTGCTCGGACCGGCCGACTGCGCGTCGATCACGGAAACTGTGTCCGGGATTGTCGAGCGGCCGCGGCCGCCGGCCGCTTGGTATGCGGCCTTTGCGATTTCGTCGGCCGCGACGGTCATGTTGTTTGCCGCCGTCGGCTATCTGATTGCCACCGGCGTCGGCGTATGGGGTAACAACAGCCCTGCCTTCTGGGCGATGGACATCACCAATTTCGTTTTCTGGATCGGCATCGGCCACGCCGGCACGCTTATTTCCGCCATCCTCTTTATTTTCCGCCAACGGTGGCGAACCGCGATCAACCGATCGGCGGAGGCGATGACGGTGTTCGCGGTTGCCTGCGCCGGCCTATTTCCCGCGATTCACGTGGGACGGGTGTGGGTGATTTACTGGCTTGCGCCGTATCCGAACCAAATGTCGCTTTGGCCGAACTTCCGCAGCCCGCTGCTCTGGGACGTATTCGCCGTAAGCACATACGGAACCGTATCGGTGTTGTTCTGGTACTTAGGCATGATTCCCGACCTTGCGACGCTCCGCGACCGTGCCTCATCGCGATGGCGGCAATTGTTTTACGGCCTATTGGCGCTGGGATGGCGCGGCTCGTCGAGCCAATGGCGTCAATTTGAATGGGCGTATCTGCTGTTGGCCGCGCTGGCCACGCCATTGGTGTTGAGCGTGCATTCGGTGGTGAGTTTTGATTTTGCCGTGGCCCAATTGCCCGGCTGGCACTCGACAATCTTTCCTCCCTACTTCGTGGCCGGCGCCATTTTCAGCGGTTGCGCCATGGTCATTACGCTGACCGTGCCGGCTCGCTCGCTGTTCGGGTTGAAATCGCTCATTACGATGCGGCATCTCGACAACATGAATCGGCTGATTCTCGGCATGAGCCTGCTTGTGGCCTATTCGTATGGCGTCGAGTTGTTCATGGCGTGGTACGGCGGCAATCCGTATGAGGCGTTCATGCAACGCAACAGGGCCATGGGCCCATACGCCTGCGTCTATTGGCTGATGGTGGCCTGCAACGTACTGGTTCCGCAGCTTTTCTGGTTCCACAAGTTCCGCACGACGCCTTGGCTCATGTGGCTCATTGCCGTGCTGGTGAACGTCGGCATGTGGTTCGAGCGATTTGTGATTATCGTGACCTCGCTGGGACGCGATTTTCTGCCGTCGAGCTGGGGAATGTTCAAGCCGACCGTGGTTGACATCATGACGTTGGTCGGGAGTTTCGGGCTTTTTTTCACGCTATTCCTGCTATTTTGCCGCTTCCTGCCCATGGTGGCCATGGCGGAAGTCAAAGGTGTGCTTCCGCCACGCAACGAAGGTGACGATAATCCATGACGCCGCTTACCGATAAAACTGATTCGCCTCCGGTCGTCGGCCTCTTGGCCGAGTTCGCCGGTCCCGAGGCGTTGAAGACGGCCGCCGCCTGCCTGCGCGCGGCCGGCTATCGGCGCTACGAGGCTTTTAGTCCTTATCCCATTCACGGACTCCATGCG
>CAZWNM010000207.1:0-5240 GCA_964635765.1 uncultured Planctomycetaceae bacterium
GCGGCGGCGCTGGAGAGATTTATTTGCTCGCGCCCGACGCCGGCGCCAAGCCGGGCCAACGGGTGCATTAGAGGGGCGAGGAACGAGGAACGAGGGGCGAGGGACGTGGGGCGAGGATTCTTAGTCCATCGCCTCTCGCCCCTCATTCCCCCACCTTCCCCGCGACTGGTTGTGCCGGTCGGCCGTCGGCGAATGGCGGGCTGACAAGACCGCAAAAAAACGCTACATTCAACCACGGATTCTTAAGCCGGGAACTTTTTTCGCGCCGGCGGCGTCCTAGTGTTGATCGGAAATCCAAATAAAAAGGGCCTTTTGGGAGTCCTTGCGATGAAAACTTCTCGGTTTTCGGCGTTGGCCGGTTTCGGGGTTTTCGCGGCCGCTTGCTTCTTCGTTCTCGCCTCGGCCGAGGCCGCGCCGCCGACGCCGGCAAAATCAACGCCGGCGCAAACGCTCTTCAACGAAGGCAACTTCAAGGAAGCCTACCAAAACCTCCAAAGGTCGATCCTCGATCCCCAAAATACCTCGCGCCAAGTGGGCGCCGATCTGGGCTTGGCCCAACAATGTCTGAAACGCCTCAACCGCACGGAGGAACTCGACGCCTTATTGGAAGAGGCAGCCGCGGTTCACAAAGGCCACTGGCGGCCGCTTTGGAAAATTGCAACGTGCTATTTGGGCTCTGATCGGCACTACGGATTCATGGTGGCCGGAAAATTCCATCGCGGCGATCATCGCGGCGGCGGAAAAGCTGTGAATGCCGCCGAGCGCGACCGCGTCCGCATGTTGCAGCTCATGACGCAAGCCTTGCCGCTGGCCATGAAAGACGAACATCGCGACGAGGCCGGCGAATTTCTGCAATCGTTCGCCGAAATGTTGTTAGAAAATCGCGGCTACGGCGAATCGTGGCGGCTGCAATATCTTACGGATATCAAAACGCTGCCCGACTATGAGGAAGGATACGGCGTGTATGACGGCGGCGAAACGCCCGGCGCGCCGGTCGATGCCGATGGCAAGCCGGTGTTTTATTCCGTGCCCAAGACGTTCGCGGCGGCCGAGAACGACGGCCAGCGGTGGCGATGGTGTTTGCGGCAGGCCGTCGAGTTGGATCCGGAATTGCTCAATTCCGTGCGTTTGGAATTCGCCCAATTTCTCGACGATCAATTCGGCGTGCAGACGATGGACGAATCGGGCTGGCCGTTCGGTCGCGAGGCCATTGACGACACGAAAGAGGACGAGAGCGGCACGTACGCGCTGCATACGTTGAAAGACACCGAGACGATTGCCCGACTGGCCGGCGGCATCAAGCGGTTCGACCTGCCCGACGAGTTCAACTATATCAAGATTTACGAGCAAATCGCCGCCAAGCCGGAGGCGGACGGCAGTGGCGATGCAATCGAGGGGCTAGCCAACATTTTTGAGAATCGCCGGCAATACGACAAGGTGGCGGAGTATTTGCGGCGGTTGTTGAAGGTTTTCAGCCCGAGCCATCCATATTACAAGCGTTGGCAGGAGCAGCTCGATCAGATCGTCGGCAATTGGGGCCGATTCGAGCCGGCCGAGACGCAGCCTGCGGGAAAGGGAGCGGCGGTCGATTATCGCTTCCGAAACGGCACGGAGGTCGAGTTCACGGCCCAGGCGGTCAAGGTCGAAAAGCTGTTGGCTGATGTGAAGGCGTTTCTCAAATCGCGTCCGGCAAGTGTTGATCAGGAAACAATCAACATCCAGGACATCGGTCATCGGCTGGTCACGCAAAACGAGACGCAATACGTCGGCGACATGGTTGCCCAGTGGAAAATGCCGCTTGCGCCGCGTGAAAATCATTTCGACCGCCGCACGACCGTCGCCACGCCAATGAAGACGCCTGGCGCATATTTGGTCACGGCGAAAATGAAGGGCGGCAACACGTCGAAGATCGTCGTTTGGATCGACGACACCGCGATTGTCAAAAAACCGCTCGACGGGAAGATGTATTACTATGTGGCCGACGCCACGTCGGGCAAGCCGATCGCCAAGGCCCATCTCGATTTCTTCGGCTGGCGGCAAAACTGGCGTAATCAGCGGCCGCAGCATGAAATTCTTTACCGCGAGTTTGCCAAACACACCGACGCCGACGGCCAGGCGATTATCGAGCTGAGACAGCGTGACAAGGAACACAACGACGACAATTATCAGTGGCTCATCACGGCCAAAACGAAGGAAGGCCGATTCGCCTATCTCGGCTTCACCGGCGTATGGTATGGCGGACGCAACGACAAAGAATACAACGCCACGAAGGTGTTCACGATCACCGACCGGCCGGTCTATCGGCCCGAGCAAAAGGTAAAGTACAAATTCTGGGTGCGGCACGCGAAGTATGACATGGAGGACGCTTCCGATTTCGCCGGCAAGGAATTTACCGTCGATCTGTTTAATCCCAAGGAAGAAAAGATCGTTTTGGGCACTCTGAAGGCCGACGCTTGGGGCGGCATCGAAGGTGAATACACAATTCCAGCCGACGCCAATTTGGGCGTCTATTCGCTGAAGATCGGTGAACTTGGCAACGATGGTAATGACGAGTACGGCGGCAATACGTTCCGCGTCGAGGAATATAAAAAGCCGGAATATGAAGTGTCGGTTGATGCGCCCGAAAAGCCGGTCACGCTCGGCGACAAAATCACCGCCACGATCCGTGCGAAATACTATTTCGGCTCGCCGGTCACCCGGGCCAAGGTGAAATACAAAGTCAACCGCGAGACGTACGACGAGCCGTGGTATCCCTGCGGCGCATGGGATTGGCTCTATGGCTCCGGCTACTGGTGGTACGCCTACGATTACTGTTGGTATCCCGGCTGGCATCATTGGGGTTGCTCTCGGCCGATGCCGTTCTGGTGGCCGCACGAGCAACAGCCGCCGGAATTGGTGGCCGACCGCGAAGTTGAAATCGGCGAGGACGGCACGGTGAAAGTCGAGATCGACACCGGCCTGGCCAAGGCTTTGCATCCCGATTGCGACCACAGCTACACGATCACCGCCGAGGTGGTCGATGATTCCCGGCATACGATCGTGGGTGCGGGCCGAGTGCTTGTCGCCCGACGGCCGTTTACCGTCACTGCTTGGCTCGATCGCGGCTACTATCGCACCGGCGACACCATCGCCGCGCATTTTTCCGCCCGCACGCTCGACGGAAAACCGGTCGAGGGCACGGGCAAGCTCCAACTGCTGAAAATCAGCTACAAGGCCGACAAAAATGGCAATCTAAAACCCGTCGAAATGCCGGTCAACACCTGGGACGTGAATACGAATGCGGAAGGCATAGCGGATCAGCAGATGACGGCCTCTGAGGCGGGGCAATATCGCGTCTCATACAAACTGGTGGCCAGTGGTCAGTGGTCAGTGGCCGGTAAATCGGAAATCAAAAATCTCAAATCTGAGCTTTCCAATCCCAAATCCCCAATCTCCAATCCCTCCATCGAAGGCGGCTATGTTTTCACCGTCATCGGCGCGGGTTTTACCGGCGCGCAATTTCGCTTCAACCATCTGGAACTGATTCCCGACCGGCGAGAATACGCGCCCGGCGATAAAGTAAAGTTGCAAATCAACACCGATCGCGCCGGCGGCGTCGTGCTGCTATTCTTGCGGCCGGCCAACGGCGTTTATCTGCCGCCGGAAATCATCCGACTCGACGGCAAAAGCACGATTCGAGAAATCGGCGTGGTAAAAAAAGACATGCCGAACTTCTTCGTCGAGGCCGTCACCGTGGCCGATGGCCGAGTGCATACCGAGACGAAGGAAATCGTCGTTCCGCCCGAAAAGCGGATTTTGAACGTCGAAATTCAGCCGAGCAAGGACGCCTATAAGCCGGGCGAAAAAGCCGAGGTCAAAATCAAGCTGACCGATTTTTCCGGTGAGGCATTTGTGGGGTCAACCGTTGTTGCGATTTACGACAAGTCGCTGGAATACATTTCCGGCGGCAGCAACGTGCCGGAAATCAAGGAGTTTTTCTGGAAGTGGCACCGCCATCATTATCCGGAAACCGAAACGAGCCTCGACCGCTGGTGCGGTAATCTCGTTTCGCCAAACGCCACGGCCATGAGCGATCTCGGCGTGTTCGGCGGCGCTGTGGCGGAAGAGATGGACAAATTCGATGAACAACGGAGAACCGGGGATCGTTCGGAGAAGGCGGGAAGAGCAACACTCGGTGGCTTCGGCATGGGCGGCATGGGCGGCGGAATGGGCGGAATGGGCGGCGGAATGGACCTGCCGAAGGAAGCAAAGACATCCACCACGTCCACGCCTGCTGCCCGTGAACCATCCGGTCTTGGCGGCAAGTCTGCTGGCGCGCCGATGGTCGAGCCGACGGTGCGCAAAAACTTCGCCGATACGGCCCTTTGGGTCGGCGCGCTCACCACGGCTGCGGACGGCACGGCCGAAGTGTCGCTCGCTATGCCCGAGAACTTGACCACGTGGCGCATCGAGGTTTGGGGCATGGGCCAAGGCACCCGCGTCGGCCAAGGCTTTTGCGATGTCGTCACTCGCAAAGACCTCATCATCCGCCTGCAAGCCCCAAGGTTCTTCGTCCAATCGGACGAGGTCGTCCTGTCGGCGGTTGTGCATAATTATCTGAAGAGTAAGAAGAGTGTGAAGGTGGCGTTGGAACTCGACGGCAAGTGCTTGGGACTTTCCAAGATTCCCTTTGTCCGTTTTCCGGACGGCTCGGAAGCACGAGGTGTTGGTCAAGACATAGCACAGTACATCGAAATCGCCCCAAACGGCGAAGCTCGCGTCGATTGGCGTGTCGAAGTTCTCGAAGAAGGCCAAGCGACGATTTGCATGAAAGCCATTACGGACGAGGAATCGGACGCGATGGAGGAGAAATTCACCTGCTACATTCACGGCATGGCGAAAATGGATTCGTACTGCGGCGTCATTCGTCCGAGCGACGAGAGCGGCAAGTTTACGGTCCATGTGCCGAAGGAGCGGCGGCCCGGGCAATCGCGGCTGGAAGTTCGATTCTCGCCGACGCTGGCCGGCGCGATGGTCGATGCGCTGCCGTACATGGTCGATTATCCTTACGGCTGCACCGAACAGACGCTGAATCGCTTCCTGCCGACGGTCATCACGCAAAAAGTGCTGCTCGACATGAAGCTCGACCTGCAAGAGATTCAGAAAAAGCAGACGAATCTGAACGCCCAAGAGATCGGCGATGATCGGCAGCGGGCGAAGCAGTGGGAACGACTCGACAAGCACAGCCCTCACCCTAACCC
>CAZWNM010000208.1:0-5239 GCA_964635765.1 uncultured Planctomycetaceae bacterium
CTCTACTGTAATAAACCAGGAGGCAGTTGTCTCACCCATTATTGGCACGGAGGGGCCGGAAGCCGTGCGTGAGGCCGCAGAGGAGGGTAAGCTGCCGCAACGGGGACGCTACTCACATCTCGGTCAGGACATGTTCGAGAAAATCCGCAAGCTGCTGAGTGAAGGCACAAAGCCAAAAGAGATCGCCAAATCGCTCGGCTGCGGGACGAGCACGGTTTATCGAGTTCGTCGCGAAATGCAGGCCGAAACCGGTGAGGACCAAGCCGCATAAATGGTCGCGGCAGAATGTTGTTGAACTCTGGCCGAGAAGATGCGCCAAGCATCATTGCCAATGATGTTGGGCGACCTTCTCGGCCACTACAGCATTTACATTTTTTGGTGATTCGCGTCATCACATACGACGGGTGCGTTATCCATCAACGCCCTCATTCTTCGCGCTTCGGAGCGAACAAGGTCGTTTGTTTGCCCCGTTCTTGGCGCGTTTTGCAGTTCCTTCGTGTCCAGCCAGCGATTTCACTGGCGACTGTCCGAAACCCCCGGAGAGCATGATCATGTCAGAACCTTCCGATGAGGAATTCCTGCGCGCTGCACAGAAGCGAGCTCAACCGTTTCTAGATTGTGTCGCTTATCTATTGGCAAAAAGCTGGCTCCGAGACCAGCGGCAACAAGAAAAAAAGCCCTCGCAAAAAAAGCCAAAAGGTCACACGGAGCAACTCGAACCTTAGAGGCGGCTCGACGCCGTTGGTTTTGAGGCCGAGCCGTAGACCGTCCAGTTCGTTTCGGCCATTGCTGTTTTATGGTTGGTCCATGGCCGCCGATTACGTTCGGCCGCCTTGGGACCATTTTTTATTGTCCTTCACCGATGCCGCCTGTTGCAGCACAGTGATCATTTGATTGTGTAATTTTCCTCCTCGTGCGTTGCGGGGGTGGTTCGTGTTTCTTCCTGAAACCCGGCCGTCCCCGCTTGGGGACGGCCCCTTCTCAAAGGTCGTTCCCCATGAAGAAGTCTGAAAAACTCGCTCGATGCAAAAAGTCTCCGCCCGCCTGGCACGTCGCCTTCGAGGCCATGCTGCCGGCTATCGAGAAGCAGGCCAAATTTGAGTTTCGGCACCTGGACCCAGATGCCCGCGAAGAAGCGGTTCAAGAGACCGTCTGTAATGCGTGCCAAGCCTACGTACGGCTTGTCGAGTTAGGTAAGACCGACGTGGCTTTTCCCAGCGCGCTGGCCCGCTTCGGCGTTTCCCAAACTCGCGAGGGTCGGAAAGTCGGCGGCAAGCTGAACTGCCTCGACGTATCGAGTGACTACTGCCAGCAGAAGAAGAACCTCCTGGTCGAGCGGCTTGATCATTACGACTCGGAGGAGCAGGCATGGGCAGAAATCCTGGTCGAGGACAGGCATGTCGGGCCAGCCGAAACGGCCATCGTTCGGATCGACTTCGCCGCATGGTTGCTGTTCTTGCCGCGCCGCCTGCGGAAGATCGCCATGTTCCTGGCCAACGGCGAGACCACCAGCGCCGCGGCCAAACGGTTCCGTGTTTCGCAGGGGCGGATTTTGCAAATTCGCAAGGAGTTGTTGCTCGCATGGCACCGTTTCCAAGGCGAGGAATCTGCATTGGCGGTCGCGTGACAGTTAATGGATCGTTAATGGTTTCCCGGCCGCCCCGCTGCTTGTAGTAGCGGGGTGCGCCAGGGAACAGAAAGAGGAGTTGCTAATGTCAGCCAAACAGAAGTTGAATAGCGCCTATCTAAACGGCGCTGTTGTAGCAGCGGCAGTCGTAGGATTGGCCACGCAGTCCTGGACCGTAGTGTTTGCCGTGGGCGCAGCGATTGTCGCTGCCGCGGTCTGGAACGGCAATAGCCGGTGATGACCATTCGGGATGTCCCTGCATTGACGACCCATGAGTCGACTCATGGAGGAAGAGAATGCTTTCCCGCCCTCCCCTTTGGTCATCGGCTCCGCTCTTACCCTCCGGCATCGGCCGGAGGGTGTGGCGAGGAACGCACGACTGGCACGGAGGCCAGTTATCTATCGTGGCTTTTCTGCCTATTTTCTCGCCGACCGGCCCTGGGGTTTATCCAGTTACGCGCACTTCGGAACTCCTAATAGTGTCACGTCTCGGAAAGCGTGCCGCTGGTATATTTCTTGGCAATTGTTCGACGGTCGGAACCGTCGTAGGCGTACTCGGCGACAACGGTCGCGCCGTCCAAGACGCGAACCACGCGATTCCAAGCGTCGTAAACGCATGTGTGCGAAGTCGTCGGCGCGTCGGTCTTCGGCATCGAGGTCATATTGCCAGCAAGATCATAAGCGGGCGTTGCCCAAACGCTGCCAAAAGCCACGCCGATCGACGCGATTTCGTTAACTGCGTTGCTCATTCGAGTTTGGATGAGATCGAAGGTGCCGTCGCCGTCGGAATCGTTGCGGAAACCGCTCCAATTGCCAAGCTGGTCGAGCGACCAGCCTTGCTCCAGAGTTTTGGTATTTGTGATAATCGCGGTTTTGGTTGTGGCAAGTTGGCCGCGTTGCGAATCGACCAAGCGGTTTGTCTTGTCGTACTTGTAAAGCTCGTCTTGATAGACCGGCGAGGTCTGCGATGCCGATACCACGTCGCTGCGATAGAGCCGATTGCCCAAGCGGTTGTAACCGTGTTGAATTCGCACGGCGTCCGTTGCGGGAGTAGTGCTGTTGTTGATCCAACGATGATCGACGACGCGGCCGAAACTATCGAGGCCGGAATACGTGCCGGACGTGCCGCCGAACAAGTTTAGTTGCACTTGCGGCTGAGGATAATTGACGATGACCAGCTGGCCGATACCAAGATACGTGTACTCGGCGAGTTTTTGGCCGTTGGCGTCGGTGTCGGAAAGGTAACTCACGCGGCTTAGGTTGCCGTCCGCGCCGACATCATAATGATAATGCACGACGCGGCCGTTCGGGTAGGTCAAGTCGGTCAATCGCGTCGTGTTGGCGCTGCCGTCGGCGCGTGCGTATTGAACTTTCGGCGTGGTGGAAGTGTTGACCGCGCCGGAATGAGATTGATAATCGGCCGCGAGTTGCGAGAATGGACTGTAGGCAAGCTGCACGTCATTGACGACGTTGCCGGCGGTTACCGCATCGTAGCTCGTGACGTTTTTCAACATGCCCCGCGCCTCGTAGCTTTGCTCGATTCGCAAAACCGCGTGGTCCACGTTTTCGGCCCAGGCCGTCACCGCGTCGGCGGTTTGCCGCCCGAGACCGTCGTAAGAAAACGCATGAACCGTGCCGTTTTGATCGGTCGTCTCAGTCTCTTCTCCTTGCCGATTGTAGCAATGCTCCAAGCGGTTGTAAATACCACCGGAACCGGCTGAAAACACGCCGTCGGCGTAGGCGTTGGTGCTGTCGGGATAAATCACGGCCCGGAGCAGGTCGTTTCGGGCGACGTCGGAATCGGAAAGCGTCGTGCCATAGATATATTGTGTCGTTTGGTTGCCGGTCGCCGGGTTGACGGCCGTCAAAGTCGCTAGATTTCCGTCGGCATTGTAGGTTTTGGCTGTGGTGATGTTTTCGTCGGTCGCGGGCGCGGCGGCACGAAGGGAACGGAAGGTGCGGCTGGCGAACATGCGACTCTTGAATGTGCGGAGACCGCCGGCGACGGGATTTTCAACGTAGTTTTGCGTCGTCGAAAGCACCCGGCCGAGTGCGTCGAAAGCCAAAAGCGTGGCGCGGCCGAGCGGGTCGGTCGTTTTGTAGGCTTGGCCGACGTTATCGTATTCGGTCAGCGTGACCGGCACGGTGTCGCTGGTGGTGGGCGGAACAGATGGACGATCTCCAACGGTCATGGCCGTGCCGCCGTTGGTGCCGTAGTCGGCCGACGCGATGGGACGGTTCACCGCATCGTACCACGCGGCGGAGTACGTGACGTGGGAGTTCGACGAGGTTAAATCGCCGGCGCCGGTTGCGTCGTGATTGCGGCTGTAGGAAACGGTGAAGAGCGCGTTGCCCGCCACGTCGGAAATCACGTAATCCTGACCAAAAAGCGTGTCGCCGGTCATGTCGCCGACGCCGAGATCGTTGTACGCGATGGTGGAACCGTTCAAAACGCCTTGCCGATTGTCGGAAAACGCCTGGCTGCCGGCTGGAAGTGTTTTGATTGGTTTTCCAGAGGCGTCGAACCAAGTTTGGCTCGTCAAGCAGTTGCCGACCGTGCCGGTCGCGGCGTCCACGGAATACGTTTCGGTTTTGTAGACGCGATTCAGGGCGTCGTAATACGTTTTGACGCGTGACACGCGGTTGGCGTCGGCGACGGCGGTCTGATAGCCGTCGGTTTGCGTCACGCGGCCGAGGTTGTCGATTGTCGTGTTGGCGGTGATGTGGACGATCGCGCCGTCGCTGGCCGAAGCGGTCAGCAACCGGTTTCGCCAATCGTAGGTGTAGTTGACGATGCGGTCGTTGGCCGGCGTGGCATCGACGTGTTTCGTCTCTTGCGTGAGATTGCCCGAGCCGCAGCAGGTGCCGCCGTCGAAAACATTTTCGACGACGCAAACTATGTTGTTGCCGGAAGCACTGCCGGCCGTGGGATCGGAGTCGGTCGCGCCGGTGTCGTCGGTGCCGACGTAGGTTTTTACGTCTTGGCCACGGGCGTTGAAGACAGTTCGCGTAATGGTTCCGCCCGGCGTTGTTTGTTTGTTTTGGCGGCCGAGCGAATCGTAGCCGAACGCGGTTTCGTTGTAGTTGACGCCGGAACTGCCGTCATCGCTGGCGGGAATGGCGAAATACTCTCGCGTGGCGGTGAGTTGGCCGGCGTCATCATAGATATGGTGCTTCCAACGTTGCCAAGCAGTTTGCGGGAAGTCGGTGACATCGGCCACCAGGAACTCGGCGACCGTGCCGCTCCACACCGCCGCGATCTCGTCGGTCACATGATCGTCGGCGTCGGAAATCGTGATGGAGACGGGATTGACCAACGCGAAGGAACCGGCGAACGTGGCATAGCCCGCGACCGAGCAAACCGCGTGGTTCGTGTCGTCGTAGGCGTTCCACGTAGCGGTGCGGATGTTTTGCGAATCACCATCGACCACGGCAACATGTTGTGGCCCGAGGGTTCGGGTGGTTCGGCCGAGCGATTCAACGGTGAAATTGGAGACTTGGTGCAAACCGCCGCCCGTGGGCGTGGTCCAACCGCTCGGGGCACCGGTGGTTTGCGTGTGAACGTCCGGTGAACACCACCCTTGACGCTGGTGGTATCCTGAGGGGGAACTT
>CAZWNM010000209.1:0-5239 GCA_964635765.1 uncultured Planctomycetaceae bacterium
CACGGCCGTGGCCCTGGCCGCGGTGCTCTCGGCCGACGCCTGCGAGATCTTCACCGACGTCGACGGCGTGTACACCACTGATCCCCGCCTGCTCCCCGAGGCCCGCCGGATGCGCTCGGTGAGCTACGACGAGATGCTCGAGCTTGCCAGCCTGGGCGCCGGCGTGATGCACAACCGCTCGATCGAGTTCGCCAAGAAGTTCAACGTGCCGGTGCATGTGCGAAGCAGTTTCAGCGACAATCCCGGCACGATGATCGTGCAAGACCCGGAGGCGCCGGATGTGGCGGTTTGCGGGGCGGCGTTGGCCAAAAGCGAAGCCCGCGTGACGGTTTTGGGCGTGCCCGACCGGCCCGGCGCGGCGCTCCGCATTTTCTCGAAAGTGGCCGCCCGAAACATCGCCCTCGACATGATCGTGCAGAACGAAGCCGCCGACGGCCGCGCCGATCTCTCGTTTACCGTCGTCCGCGACGAATTGCCGGGCACGTTGCGCGCGGTCAACGAAGCCGTGAAGGAGCTCGGGGCCGAGGGCGTCGATTACGACGATAACGTGGCGAAGGTTTCCGTGGTCGGCCTCGGCATGGCGACGCAGCACGGCGTGGCCGGTACGATGTTCCGCGCGCTGGCCGCCAAGGGAATCAACATCCAGATGATTACCACCAGCGAGATTAAAATCTCGGTCGTCGTGGCGCGCGAGCAATCGCTGGAGGCGCTGCGCGCGGTTCACGAAGCGTTCAAGCTGAACGTTCCGCCGTCGGACACCGCAGGCCGGCCGGCCGCCGCTTCGGCCGCCTCGAAGCCGGGCAACGACAAGTTGGTGGCTCGGCTTCAGCGGATGGAAAAGTTGATTATCGAAGGCATCGACCTCGACGAAACGCAATCGCGCGTGACGTTTGTCGGCTTGCCCGACAGGCCCGGCCTTGCGGCGCAGATATTCGACGCCTTGGCCTCCGCCGGCATCGCGGTCGATATGATCGTGCAAAGCACGGGCCGTCAGAATCGCGCGAGCATCTCGGTATCGGTTGCACAGGAGAATTTGCAAGACGCCATCCGCGTGGCGACGGAGCAAGCGAAGAAGCTTGGTTGCCCGCCGCCGACGCATTGCCCCAAGGTGGCGAAGCTGTCGGTGTACGGCATCGGCATGAGAAGCCACACCGGCGTCGCCGCGAAGATGTTCCAATCGCTGGCCGACAACGGCATCAACGCCGAACTCATCAGCACCAGCGAAGTGCGGGTGAACGTCGTGGTCGATCGCCACGACGGCCACAAGGCCCAGACGGCGCTCGACAAGGAATTCGCCGACGCGATGGTTTAGGAGCTTTTTCCATCCATTTTTTTGACAGCCCCGCTGCAAGCTGGTATAAAACAGCCATCGTACATCGGCGGCGCGGAACACCGCCGATTGGGCGGGTCTTTTCCTTTTTTTGCGAGAGGAGTGTTTTCCATGACTCCAAGGCATTCTCGTATTGCGTGGACCTTCTTGGGGCTTTTTGCCACCGCGTTTCTTCTCGCCGCCGACAAGCCCTCGGCCGTTTCTTCCCCTCAAAAGCCGCTTCAAACAGGCGAGGCCGCCATCGAAAAGGCGTTACAACAGCCCATTGACTTGGTCTTCAACAAAATGCCGCTTGGCGATGTCGTAAAGTCGCTCCGGGAACGTTGCGGCATCGAAATTTACCTTGCTGAAATGCGTTTGTTCTACGAAGCCGGCATTAACATAGAAACGCCGGTAACGTGCGATTTGCATAATCTACCTCTGCGATCGGGTCTGAATCTAATGCTCAAACCTTTGGGGGCAACTTGGACGATCCAGAATGATGTGCTATTTATTACCACGCCGGAAGAAGCTGACAACAGCTTAATGGTAAAGTTGTACGACGCATCTGATCTCGAGGTATGTCGCGACAAACATGATGCACCGTGGGATGATTACACCAGTTTGATCGAAATGATTGAAACCACGATTCGCCCGAACAGTTGGCAAGATAACGGCGGGCCTGGAGGAATTTCGGGCGACAGTCTCGGCACGGCGAAAATACTGGCGGTAAGCCAAACGTATCAAATTCAAGGCGAAGTTGCCGATCTGCTCGAAAAAATCCGAGAAGTTGCGAAGAAAACGCCATGCGCGCCGATTCCGCGGCGCGACCCCGAAGAGGTGAAACGCGTTCCTTTTGACAGTCCCGCACAATTGCGTCATGGCGCTGGTACGATGGCCATCAACGATTCGACGGATGCGAAGAAGGAGGAGAAAAAAACGGGCGATGCAAAACCGAAGGCAATCCAGCTGAATCCGACAACCAAGCCCGCTACCAAAATGCCGCCGCGAAAGCTGCTTAAATCCGGCCGAGCGGCCATTGAAAAAGCATTGGAGCAGCCCGTCGATTTCCATTTCAACGAAACGCCGCTTGCCGAGGTCGTTGAATTGCTTCGGAACCGCCACGAGATTGAAATTCAGCTCGATGAAAAACCGTTGTCCGAAGCTAGCATCACCCGCGAAACGCCGATTACCGAGGAAATGCGCGGCGTTCCATTGAAGTCAGGCTTGCAGCTTTTGCTGAAGAAAATCGGCGTGACTTGGGTTATCGAAAACGATGTGTTGCTGATTACGACGTGGGAAGAAAGAGACAGTCGTTGTTCGACAAGAGTTCATGACGTTTCCGATCTCGTGGTTTGCCAAGATGATCGTGGCATCCTTTGGGACGACTATAATGCTTTGGTGAAGGTAATCCAAATGACCGTTCATCCGAACAATTGGGCAGAAAATGGCGGCCCCTGGACCATTGCCGGCAATAGTATTGGCACGGCCAAGGCGCTGGCGGTAACCGCACCCGATTACGGTCATGACCAGATTGCCGAGTTGCTCAAAAACATCCGCGAGATTGCCCAGAAGAATCTCAACGCCGGTCCGCCACGTCGCAATCGCCCGCCGGCGAAGCCTGCGGTGACGCAGGGAAACGCAACGGGGGCCACTGCCGGTAATCCAGCGACCGCGGAGAAAAAAGACGAGAAGGACGAGAAAAAGCCTGGCGTTGCGACACCGAATCCGTAACCGGGACCCGGCAATGTGCAGGGTGATGGAATGTTTTAGGCAAGAAGCCACGCTCGCCTACGGATTCGCTTTTGCCCTGCCGGGCGAACGGCTGCGAATGAACGCCTCGGGATCGAACGGACCGGCCGGCTGACGTGCCCAGCGACGGACGACGAGATTCAACAGTATTATTGATACCGATGTTGCTAAAGATCCTTGTTATGCCGCAAACACGGCTGTTCCCGCCGAGTTTGCTGGCCAATCGGCCGCGGAACGGTTCATTGGCAATGTAGGACACAATAAGAGCGTGGCCGCAAGATAATCGCCGGCGAACCAAACCAACAGCGAATCGGCAAGCGATGCGAGCGATATGTTCATGACGCCCTGCCTTTTGCGCGGCTGCCGCTTCGATGGTCCATTCTTTCGCCGGGCGTCTTGGATCGTTTTGTCGAGCCGGTCGAGTTCGTCGGCACTCGGCCGTCGCGATTGAATCGCGTGGACCAAGTATTCGTCCATCGCCCCGTCGAAGATGCGCTCGATGAATCCACCGGCAAGCGTGCGAAAGGTGCCATCGCGCCCGACGGCGGCGGCGTATAAAAATAGGCATTGCCGTATTGCCGGTGCGTCACGAGTCCTTTTGGTCCATCATTTGGAGCAGACTCAAGATGGTCGTGTAGGCCAAATTTGCGCCGGACTGGTTCATGCGGTCGTAAATGTCGGCCACGGTCGATTCGCCATCGCGCCACAAAACTTTGAGAGCTTCCAACTCGCGATCGGTCGGAATCGCTTCCATCGCCAAATCCTCCCGCAGGCCGAGTTTTTGTGTTACTGTCAGCAACGTACTGGTACGCCGGTATGTTGTTCATAGGGAAAGCCAAAAGTTGGGAAAATCGCCGCAGTCTTTTATTGCGTCCTTCTTCCCGCGTGCCGCGTGCTTCACTTACCCCCGCTTGACCTTGACGGCGAAAAACGCCAAGATGTGAGCGGTATTCAGCATCTGCCCCCAAAATGCCCGAGGAATCACGCCGCCATGCCGTTGGCAAAATCCGACATCGTCGCCAAATTCCAAAAACGCTTCGGCCAATCGCCGCAATGGGTCATTCGA
The DNA here is from genome assembly GCA_964635765.1 of uncultured Planctomycetaceae bacterium. Classification (GTDB taxonomy): domain Bacteria; phylum Planctomycetota; class Planctomycetia; order Pirellulales; family Thermoguttaceae. The sequence continues at coordinate 4,128 of CAZWNM010000209.1, forward strand.
TCGCCGGGCCGCGTCAATCGGAGTCTGCGCAACGATTACGAAGTGTCGAGCGACGCCCTGAAGGCGATGGTCGAGAGCGCGGCGGCCCATCCGGCCCGTTACGGCGTGCGGATGACCGGCGCCGGATTCGGCGGCTGCGCGATAGCGCTGATTCGGGCCGATTCCGCCGGCGATTTCGCGGCGAAAACCATGGCCGCGTATCAGGAAAAGACCGGCCACGTGCCAGCCGTTTACGTATGTCAGGCCACGAACGGCGCCGAAGCAGTGTAAGACAACAGCATGACCGACCGACCGAAAAATATCGCCGTGCTCGGTTCGACCGGGAGCATCGGGCGAAATACGCTCGAGGTTATCGCCGCTTCGGAAGGCCGACTGCGGGCGGTCGCGCTGTCGGCCAACGGAAGCACCGAATTGCTGCTTGAGCAGGCCCAAAAAGTTCGGCCGCGAAAAATCGCTGCTTCGGATACGGCCGCCGCCGCCCGCCAAGACTGGTCGGCCTTGCCCAAGGAAACCGAACTGCTCACCGGGCCGGATGCCCTGCTGCAATTGGCCGCCGATCCAGAGGTGGACATCGTCGTTTCGGCCATCGTCGGCAGCGCCGGACTGTGCAGCACTTGGGCGGCCATTGAGGCTGGAAAAACCGTCGCCTTGGCCAATAAAGAGAGCCTCGTGGTCGCCGGGCCGCTGGTGATGGACCTCGCCCGGCGTAAAAATGTCAAAATTTTGCCGGTCGATAGCGAACACAGCGCGGTGTTTCAGGCGTTACAGGCCGGAAAATCGGAAGAGGTTCGCCGAATCATTTTAACTGCCAGCGGTGGGCCATTCCGCACGTTTTCTTCGTCACAGCTTGCCCAAGTTACCGTCGCCGACGCCCTTTCCCACCCGACTTGGGCAATGGGACCGAAAATCACCGTCGATTCCGCCACGCTGATGAACAAGGCGTTGGAAATCATAGAAGCCCGCTGGCTTTTCAATCTCCGGGCCGATCAAATTTCCGTGGTCATTCATCCGCAATCGATCGTGCATTCGATGGTAGAGTATAGGGATGGCTCGGTGGTGGCGCAAATGAGCCAGCCGGACATGAAACTGCCGATCCAATACGCCCTAATGTG
>CAZWNM010000210.1:0-5204 GCA_964635765.1 uncultured Planctomycetaceae bacterium
GTCGCGGTGTTCCGCTACCACGACGCCCGGCTCGACGTGACCAGCGAGCGGCTCAATTCGCTTTCGCAGAAAACGCGGGATTTGGTCGCCAAGATCGATCCGAAGTTTCCCGTCGTCCTCGAAGCATTCATCAGCCCGACGGTGCCCGAGGCTTACGTGCAAACGCAACTCAAGTTGCGGGCGATTCTCGATGAATTGAAATCCTTGGGAAACGTGCAGGTGAAGATTTACGACGCCGATCGGTTCGGCAGCGACGCCGCCATGTCGGGCGCGACGTTGGCTGAAACGCGCTACGGCATCAAGCCGCGCCAGGTGGCCTCGATGAACAACGGGCAGTATGCAAGCGACAACATTTATCTGTACGTGGCGGGCCGATGCGGCGTCCGTCCGATTCCGGTGACGTTTATCGACCGCGATACGCCCGTCGAGTACGAATTGGCCCGCTCCATTTGCACGGCGAGCGAACAGAAGCGGCTGAAATTGGGCATTTTAACGACCGACGCACCGCTATACGGCACGTTCAATATCCAGACGATGACGCCGCCGCAAAACTGGCCGATCGTCGAGGAACTGGAGAAACAATACGACGTGGTCCGCGTCGATCCGTTGAAGCCGATCGCGGAAAAACTCGACGTGCTGTTGGCCGTGCAGCCGTCGGCGATGGGCGAGACCGAAATGAGCAATTTCATCGAGGCGATTAAGAGCGGCATTCCGACGGCGATTTTCGAAGATCCGTTCCCGGCGCTCGCATTCGCCAGCGTGCCGGCGACCAGCGCGCCCCGTCAACCGCCGGGCGGCGGAATGAATCCGTTCATGCAGATGCCGCCGCCGCCGAAGGCCGACAGCACGCGGCTTTGGGACCTGCTCGGCGTCGATTTCGCCACCGATCAACCGAGGTTTCCCGGCGTGCAAGTGGTTTGGCAGGCTTACAATCCTTATCCGAAAATCGCCGACTTCGACAAGGTTCAGGAATATGTGTTTATCGACGCCAGTTGCGGCGCGAAGGAGCCGTTCGCCGCGAACGATCCGATCAGTTCGGGCTTGCAACAGTTGATGTTCCCTTTCCCCGGTTACATTGCCAAGCGGAACGTGTCCGAGCTGAAGTTCACGCCGCTGGTGACGACCAGCGACAAGACCGGCACGGTTCTGTACCGTAGCCTCGCGCAGCAGCAGGGTCCCTACGGGGTGGCCGAGGAACCCGTGCTGGTTTCGACGGGCTTGTCCTACGTATTGGCCGCGCATATTCAAGGCAAGGTGCGAACGGCGCCCTCAATGGATGATCCGTTCGATCCGAATAAAAATAAGAGGGCCGACGCCAAAAAACCGGCCGAATCGAACATCAACGTCGTGCTGACGGCCGATATCGACATGCTCACACAGGCATTTTTTATCCTCCGCGAGCAAGGCGACCAACTCGGCGCGCATTTCCAGTTCGACAACGTGACGTTCGTGTTGAATGCTCTCGACGAGTTGGCCGGCGAGCAACGATTTCTCGACATCCGCAAACGACGGCGCGCGCATCGCGTACTAGCCCGCGTCGAAGACCGGACGAAGGATGTCAAGAAACAGGCCGCTGAATCGCGTAAAAGCCTCAGCAAGAAGTTCGAAGAAATGGAGCAGAAGGAGCAGAAAACCATCGACGATAAAATCGCCGAGTTGCAGGGTCGCAAGAACGTCAACGAGCAGCAGATGGCGATTGAAGTCGGCATGATGATGCAAGACCTTTCGCGGCAGAAACAGGCTACGCTTGCGAAACTTCGCGAGGAGAAGGACCGCGAGGTCAACAAAATTGAAATGGATCAGTCGATGAAAGTGCGGCAAGTGCAGTTCGAGTACAAACTTTGGGCGGTGTTGCTGCCGCCGATCCCGCCGCTTTTGGTCGCGTTTTTCGTGTTTATCCATCGCCGCGTTCGAGAACGCGAGGGCGTTGCCCGATCCCGATTGCGGTAGAACCAGTGGGCAGTGGCCAGTGCAAAACCACAAGCAATTTTCTAGCCCGTAGCCCCCAATCCCTAGCTCCTCCCCATGAACGATACTCCTAAAACACTGATTTTCGTGGCCGTGGCCGCGTTGGCGGCCGTCGCGGCCTTGGCAAGCAGACCATCGGCGACGACCTTGACGACCGCGAAGGCCGTCCGCGATCAGTTGCTGTGTCCCGACTTGAAGAATCCGCTCGACGTGGCCGGCATCGAAATCGCCAAATACGACGAAGCGCGCGGCGACGTTTCGGTGATTCAAGTCGCGCGGACCGAAAACGCCGCTGGGCAACGCCGCTGGGTCATTCCCTCGCACGGCGATTATCCGGCTGACTCCAAAACGCAAGTGGCCACGGTGCCCGCGTCGCTGATGGGCTTGAAGATCGTCGATATGGTCAGCGACGAGAGCGGCGCGCGGCAGGAGTTCGGCGTGGTCGATCCCGATCCGAAAACATTGCAAAGCGGCGCCACCGGCGTGGGCGAGCGGGTCGTGTTGAAAGACAGAGGCGGTCGCGATTTGCTCGCGCTGGTGATCGGCAAGGAAGTGCCGAACCAGCCGAATCTGCGGTACATCCGCAAGGTCGGCGGCAAGGTCGACGAATTGCCCATCTATATCGTCGCGGTCAAAACCGACAAGCTGTCGACGAACTTCGAGGACTGGATCGAGCCGAATCTGCTGGGAATCAACTTGCTCAAAATGAAGCAGCTTCGCATCCACGACTATTCGATCCGAAGAAAAATCGAGGAAGACATGGCGCGGACGATGATGCTGACGATGCGGTCGCGCACCGTCCTCGATTTCGACGAATCGACGGAGGCGAAATGGAAGCTCGTCGCCAATCAGAAGTATTCCGCCAGCGCGCAGGCCAAGGACGGCGATCCTTGGGTAGACCTCAAAATGGCCGCCAACGAAGAATTGGACACGGCCAAGCTCGACGATTTGCGCAACGCGCTCGGCGATCTGAAAATCGTCGATGTCAACCGCAAGCCGAAGGGCTTGAGCGACAATCTGCGGCTCTCGGCCGATTTCTCGCAAGACGAAGCGATACAGCTTGCGTTGCGAGGATTTTACGTCGGCCGCCTGAGCAAGGACGGCCCGGTCGAATTGTGTTCCGGCGACGGCGAATTCCGCGTGTTGACGGACGACGGCGCCGAATACGTATTGCGTTTCGGCGAGATCGCCGGCGCCACGGCCAAGAAAGCCGACGGCGAAAAGAGCAAGAAGGACAAAAAAGCCGCCGGCAAAACGCCGGACAAAAAGGGCGACGGACTCAATCGCTATATCTTGGTGATGGCCGATTTCAATCCCGAGATCGTGTCGAAGCCGAAGTTCTTGCCGCTGCCGGAGCCCGTGGAAGAAAAGCCGGCGGCCAAGCCGGAGCAAAAAGCCGGCAAGAAGGACGCGAAAAAAGACGACGGCAAAAAAGCGGCAAGCGAGAAGGCGAAATACGAGTCCGAACGTCTTCGCGTCGAGAAGGAGAACAAGCGGCTGCAAGAGGAATATGAGCAGCAGCTTGCCGACGGCAAGAAGCACGTCGCCGAGTTGAACGCGCGATTCGCTGATTGGTACTATATCATCCCCGACGACGTTTACGGCAAGATTCATCTGGGCCGCGCCGACATCATCAAGAAGAAGGACGCGAAGGAAAAGAAGGCTGCCGGCGAGAACGCCGAGCATGTGCATATGCACGGTGAGTAGGGCAAGACGAGGAGACTGGGAGACCAGCCGCTTGCGGTTATTTCTCCTAGTCTCCCAGTCTCCTCGTCTCCTCGTCTTGCTTCCGTCGCACCGCTTCGCAGAGCGCCAGCATCGTGGCAACGTCGAGCTGCTCGGCTCGAAGCGTGCCGTCGAGGTTCAGCCGGGCGAGAATCGCATCGACCTCGGGCTTGTCGAGTTTGTCTTTCACCGTGCATAGCAATTCCGACCGCAAATACTTGCGGCGATGCAAAAACATCGCGCGGACGAACTCGTGGAAAAACTTCCGGTCGGGAATCCGGCCTCGCAATGCGTCGTCGAGCGTGAGCTGCACGAACGCCGACGATACTTTCGGACGCGGCCAAAAAGCCTCGGGCGGCAGCACTCTGATAATCTCGACGCGGCATTGCGACTGCACCCAAACGCTCAGCGAGCTGTAATTTTTGGTGCCCGGTGCGGCCGTAATTCGCTCGGCAAGCTCTTTTTGGATGGTCGCGGTCATGCTACGCGGCGGATTGTCCTCGGAAATCAAATTGCCCAAGATCGGCGTGGCGATGTTGTACGGCAGATTCGCCACGAACTTGAATTGCCGATCCGGCCCGCCGGCCAGTTGCGTGCGAACCGCGTCGAGCACCGCCGGATGGAGCCGGTTTTTGCTCGCCAGCGCATCGATTTGCAGCATGACGACATTATCGAACCGATGCAATTCCTCTTCGGCCAACTGGAACATTTGCGGATCGACTTCGACGGTGACGACGGCGGCGGCCCGGGCGGCCAACATGGCCGTCAGCGAGCCGGTGCCCGTGCCGACCTCGAGCACCACGTCGTTCGGCCCGACGGCGGCGGCGTCAAACAACACGCGAAGCAGATTCAAGTCGATCAGAAAGTTCTGGCCGAATTTATTATGCGGTCGAATGCCCGACTCTTTGAATCGGCGAATGAGGAACGAGAGTGTTTGGCGAGGGGCGGTTGGCATTGGGAAGGTTTTCAGTTGTCAGTTTTTGGTAATCAGTTGTCGGTTATCAGTCATCTCCCAGTCTCCCACTCTTTCGCTTCGTCGAGGCGCTGGACGTACTTGGCCAGGATGTCGGTTTCGAGATTCACGCGGCCGCCGACTTCGAGCGCGCCGAGCGTGGTGACCGAAAGCGTGAAGGGAATCAGGGCGACGCTGAAACTGTCGGGCTCGCTGTCGCAAATCGTGAGGCTGACGCCGTCGATGGCGATCGAGCCTTTCGAGGCCATTTGCACGGCCAATTCGCGCGGCACGGCGAAGCGGAACGTGGACCACTCGCCGCTGTCCTCGCGTTGCAAGAGTGTTCCGCAGCCGTCGATGTGGCCGCTGACGAAATGCCCTCCGAGCCGATCGCCGACGGCCAGCGCCCGTTCCAAATTCACGTGGCCGCCGGGTTTCAGTTCGCCGAGATTGGTTCGAACGAGCGTTTCGGGGCCGGCCTGAAACGCGAACGTATCGCCTTGGCGGTCGATCACGGTGAGGCAACAGCCGTTGACGCAGATGCTATCGGCCACCTTGG
>CAZWNM010000211.1:0-5188 GCA_964635765.1 uncultured Planctomycetaceae bacterium
CCGGCGCAACCGGGGCGGGCGCGGCTACCGGCTCCGCCGTCGCGGCGGCAGGTTCGGCCGGCTTGCCAGGCTCGGCTAGCAATGTTTGATCGCGCAACACACGCATCTCTTCACGCTGAACCGCTTCATAGCGAGCCTTACGCTGGGCGTCGGCTTGCTGCATCGCCGCTACACGGGCGTTGACGCGATAATTTTCCAACTCGATGCGAGCCTCGCCTTGCACGCGCTCCAACGCCTTGCCCACATTGTAAAAATTGCTGACGTCTTTGCTTTCCAAGGCGGCGCCCTTTTGGAAATCCATCGCGGCCTCTTGCGAACGGCCGAGCAGCCGATAGGTCAGCCCGCGAAAATAGAAAACGCGCGGGTCTTTCGAGCCGGCGTTAATCGCGGCCGTCAGGTGTTCGTAGGCTTGTTGATAATCGCCCGCAAAATATGCATGAACCCCGTTCCCATATTTTTGTCCCAACGCGGCATCCTGGGCAAACAAAGAAACGGCAGACAGCGATGCCAGTCCTCCAACCAGCAAAACGAAACTACGAAGCATGGGAATGCACTCCTGCTTAGACGGTGTTTTTGAGCCTTGCAAGGCAGAACGGCGGAGCCGTGACCTACGATGCTACACACGGCTTAACCTTGATGTTAATTGCTGGCTGCGCAAATATCAAGCAAAGTCCGTATTTTTGCTAAATTATCCATCCATAAGGGGGGACGGAAACTTGACGGCGGTGAACTATGCTAATTATAATACAAGAATGGCCGCTGGCGAAGTTTGCGCAAACAGGGTAGCTTTAGACCGGTATGGTTCCACTATGTACAGAAAGAATCTCCTGATGAATCGCTCGATTTCCGTCTTGGCCAGTCTGGCGGTTTTGGTATCGGCGACGTTTTGTGTGATCGTCTACGCCCAGGACGGCGTGCCGCCGGTCCAGCCGACCGACGCCACGCCCTCACCGACGCGATCGCCCTATCGCCAACTGGCTCCGGGCATCATGCAAACGATCAATCCAATGCGGCTGGCCGAAGAGACGGTCAGCCGGCACGACATCATGGAATTGATTGCCAAAGATCCGAAATTCAGTTGGGCCAAGGACATCGAGTTTCATCACGATGTTTGGGTGTTGGAGTTCAAATTCAAGCCGATGCGCATGATTTGGGTCGATATTCCGCAGCCGAGTGGATACATGCAGCGCAAGCCGATTTGGTACATCGTCTATTCGGTGACGAACACGGGCAAGACGCTGCACCCGGTCGAGGCGGTCGATTTGCCCTTTGAAACCGAGGGAAACAAGAAACTTTACAAGATAGAAACCATTGATGCGCCGGTGCGTTTCGCGCCGGAATTTCTGCTGGAAGCCCACGTGCGCACGCCTGACGCCAAACGGATTTTGGCCAAATCATACGCCGACCGCGTGATCCCGGTGGCCATGGGGCCGATTCGGATGCGGGAAGACCCGAACCGGCGATTTTTGTCGTCGGTCGAGATGTGCCGCGAGATCAAAGTGGGCGAGACGCTGTGGGGAATCGCCACCTGGGAAGATATTGACCCCAAAATGTTCGAATTCTCGGTTTACGTGACTGGTTTGACGAACGCTTACCGTAAGTATGACGATCCCGGCGCGTACAAACTGGGCGATCCGGTGGGTAAGGGCCATAAGACCACCCGAAAAACCCTCAAACTCAACTTCTGGCGGCCGGGCGACCAATATCTCGAACACGAAGAAGAGATTCGCTACGGCGTGCCCGGAGGGCTTGACTACGAATGGGTTTATCGGTAAAAAGAAGGATTCGCGGCTTGTCGGTCCTGAGTGGACCGCCGTCGCGGGTCGGCGTTATATCGCCACCGGCGGCTTTTGGCCGATCCAGTTATTTTGTCTGGTTTGTTGGTTTTGCGCGGAGAGATGATTTCATGGCACACAAAAAAGGACAAGGTTCCAGCCGAAACGGACGTGATTCGAATGCCCAGCATCGCGGCGTAAAGCGATTCGGCGGCGAGCAAGTGCGAGCCGGAAACATCCTCGTCCGTCAAGTCGGAACGAAATTTCATCCCGGCGCCGGCGTCGGCCAAGGCAGCGACTTCACGCTTTATGCGCTCGTCAACGGCACCGTGCAGTTCGATCGTGGCGGCCGTCGCATCCACGTCGTCGAAGCGGCGGCGAACTGAATCGACGTTCCAATTTTGTTGGCCGTCGCATGAACTCGGATCGTTCGGCACAACTTGGGCAAGATAACATTCCTTGGCTGCTGCTGAAGTTCGCCACGCCCGCCACCGTTGGCCTTCTGGCGCAGGGCATGTACGCGATTATCGATCGCGTGTTCGTCGGCAGAGCGCTCGGCGCGGACGCTGTGGCCGGCATCGCCGGCATTTCCGTGGCATTTCCGTTCATGCTCATCGTGCTCGCCTTCGGCATGTTGGTCGGATTCGGCGGAACCGCGCTAATCTCTATTCGCTTGGGCGAACAAAAAAAAGCCGAAGCCGAACAAATCCTCGGCAACATCGCGACGCTGTTGGTCATCCTTTCGCTGTTGATCACCGTCGTCGGCCTTGCGACGCTCGATCCCATCCTGCGGCATTTTTTCGGCGCCAGCGATGCCGTCCTGCCTTTCGCCCGCGACTATCTGAAAGTGATCCTTCTCGGCACGATTTTCCAAACCGTCGGCTTCGGCTTGAATGCCGTGATTCGCGGCGAAGGCAATCCGTTTGTCGCCATGTTTTCGATGCTGATCAGCGTCGTGTTGAATATCGTGTTCGCGCCGATTTTTCTTTTCTGGTTCGGCTGGGGCATGAAAGGCGCGGCATTGGCCACCGTGTTGGCGCAAGTCGCAACGGCCGTTTGGGTCGTCGTTCATTTTCGCAGCCGCGCAAGCCTGTTGAAGCTGCGAATTCGCAACCTACCTCTGAGGTGGAACATTTGCGCCAAGATTTTTGCCATCGGCTCGCCCGCCTGCGCGTTGCAACTCGCGGCCAGCGTTTTTCAATGCCTCATGATTCGTCAGCTCGGCGCCTACGGCAATGCCGAACTCGGCCGGTCGGGCGGCGACTTGGCAATCTCGGTCATGGGCATCGTTTTCGCGGTCATCACTATGTTCGTCATGCCGGTGTTCGGCATCAATCAAGGCGTGCAGCCGATCGTCGGCTATAACCACGGCGCTCGCCGCTTCAATCGCGTCAAAAAAGCGTTGGAAACGGCGATCCTGGCGGCAAGCGGCGTTACGACGTTCGGATTCGTCATGACGATGTTGTTCCCCGGCCACTTTGTTCGCCTTTTCGCCGACAGGCCCGAAACGCTTCGCACGCTCCTCCCGTTGGGCACCCACGCCATTCGCGCTTGCACGCTCATGTTTCCGATCATCGGATTTCAGATCGTGAGCGCGGGCTATTTTCAAGCGGTGGGCAAGCCGGTGCAGGCGATGTTCCTGATGCTTTCCCGCCAGGTGATTCTTCTCATTCCGGCCGTGCTGATTCTGCCGTGTTTTTTCGGCCTCAATGGCGTTTGGGCCGCGCTGCCGACCGCCGATTTCATCGCGGCGGCATGGACCGGCGTTTGCCTGCTTCTTGAACTTCGACATCTGCGCGACCAACATCAAACGACGACGGAATCGCCGCTCTGCATCGAGCCGTTTGTCAATCTGTAGTAAGACGATCTCCTTACGACTGGCACAACGCGCATAATTTCGCAAATCGCTTTTTGTTCTGACGCATGATTTGCGTCAATGCGACTTCTGAACGGAGTGACAACTGGTTGTCACGGCGGCGTGTTAGACACGGCTAATGTATTCTTGGCTGCGCCCGCGTGGGGCTAACGGGACGGGCGGCTCCCGTGTCGATTGAGGGCAGCGATGGAACCGCCCGACCGCCCCGTTTCACGCCCAGAACGCTGGGATCCTTGGCCGCTGCGCAGCGGCGCGGAGGTCGTGTTCCTCGCCGGCGAACAAGCCGCGGCGGAACGAATCGCTCGCCGCCTATTTCGACGTGCGCTCGATCTGCATGACTATGCGGGCTTAGCCGGCGCGTCCGACAGCGCGAAAGTCGAAGTCGGCGCGCTCGATGGAATGTTGTATCTCGAAATGAGCGATCCCGTCGCTACGGCGTATCGGGCTTTTTATTACGTGCGACGCGCCGCCGGCCGCATCACGCTCTGCAACGAAGGTTTTCATATTCATCTTCGCCGTTTGCAAGGCGTCGGTCTCGGTTTGCAAATGTTTTTGCGGCAAGTGCGAAACGCCGTAATGCTCGGCGTCGACCGCATCACGGCCGTCGCCGGCCGTCGCCGCGACGAGAACGGCTATTACACATGGCCGCGTTTCGGTTTCGACGGCCACCTGCCGCGGTCGTTGCGCCGCATGACGCCGCCGAATTGCGGCGGCGCAACAAACGTGTTGGACGTGATGGCGTCGGAGGAAGGACGCCGATGGTGGCGCGAACACGGCGATACCATTCGCGTGACGTTCGATCTGGCCGACGGCAGTCGATCGCGGGAAACGCTGCGCGAATATGCCGCGTCGAAATTTTTTTCATTTGGCCCAAAAAGAAATCTTGCAACGCGAGCCGCGATATCGTAAGTTAACGCCCATGATGACGCACGCAACAATAACCGGCGGCAACGCGAAGAAGGTGGCCCAACTCCAGTCGATCATGGCCGAGTTGCTCGCCGAAGCGTTGCGCCGCGGTTTTTTCGGAACCGCGGCCGTCGAGTTGAGCGTGCAAGACGGAACGATTCAACACATCCGCCGAATGGTCGAGCGGATTGAGAAATGAAATAGTGGCTAGTGGTCAGCAAAAAGCCTTTGCATAATCGCTTGCGGTTTTGCACTGACCACTAACCAGAGACCATCAGCCTCCACGGTATCAAGCGAGGCCCGCTTTCGAGCGGGTACGCGCGAGAGCCCACGGCGAGCCGAGCAATCGGTTTGCCGTGGGCTTTTTTTGTTGGAATAAGTTGGAATGAAAGGACAAGTCATGACGGATATGTTGCAGGAATACTGCGATTCGCGCGGCGCGGCGATTCGCGTCGATCGCACCTCGGGCGTGATTCGCGGCGTGAAGCTGTTGGGCCTCGAATCGCGCAACGGCCGGAGCTACTTGCCCGAGGCGCTGGCCGACGCTGCCCCGCTTTACGAGGAAGCGAAAGTGAATGTGAATCATCCGAAGGGCAATCCGGGCGGGCCGCGCGATTATCAGGATCGCATC
>CAZWNM010000212.1:0-5181 GCA_964635765.1 uncultured Planctomycetaceae bacterium
TCACGGACTCCATGCGGCAATCGGCCGCAAGCGAAACCTTTTGCCGTGGCTGGTTTTGGCCGGTGGGATTTTCGGCTGCCTCGGGGCAATGCTCTTGCAATGGTGGACCAATGCCGTCGATTATCCCTACTGGATGAGCGGCAAGCCCGTGTTCAGCCTGCCGGCCGACATTCCGGTTGCGTTCGAGCTGATTATTCTGTTCGGAGCACTGGCGGCGTTCGTCGGCGTGTTGCTGTTGAACAATCTTCCGAAACTATACGATCCGCTTTTCGGATGCGCGAAGTTTCGCCGGGCCACGACCGACGGTTTTTTCTTGGCCGTCGATGCGGCCGATCCGAAATTTGACGTGCCCGGCACGGCCGATCTGCTCCGATCCTTGGGGGCGGAAAGTGCGGAAGCCTATCATCAGCCTTCGACAAGTCGCGACATTCCAGGTTTTGTCAAAGCGACCGCGGTGCTGTTGGCGGCGATCAGCTTGTTACCGCCGTTGTGGATTGCGAAGTTCCGCTACGCGCGAAAAGCGTCGCCGCGCATCCACGTGCTCGAGGACATGGATTTTCAGCCGAAATACCTGCCGCAACAATACAGTCCGTTGTTCGAGGACACGCGAGACATGCGTCCGCCGGTTGCCGGCGTTGTTGCCGCGGATGCGATAATCGACGACCCGCATCTCATTGCAGGCGAAGTGGATGGCAAGCCGGCCAAAACGTTCCCCATGCCGGTTACGTCGAAAATGATGCAGCGCGGCCGACAGCGGTATGCCATTTTCTGCGAGGCATGCCACGGGCTCTCGGGCGACGGCGACGGCATGACCTCGCAATTGGCCTTCGAGCGCGAGGAGCCGAAATGGGTCAGGCCGTTGTCGCTGCACAGTCCGTCGGTGGTCGAACAGCCGGTCGGCCAGTTATTCAAGACGATTTCGAACGGAATCCGCACCATGCCGAGCTATCGCTCGCAGATTCCCGTCGAAGACCGCTGGGCCATCATTCTCTATGTGCGTGCGTTGCAACGGAGCGGCGCGGCCACGATGAAAGATGTCCCGGAAGCACTCCGAAAATACTTGAAGCCAGTTGAGCAAAGTAATGCAAGAACCCCCAACGCCAAACCATAACGACGACCGGCCTCGGCCTACGGCGTCAATGACTCCAATCGCCACGGCACTGGCCGTGGTTGGGGTCGTCGTGTTGATTGTCGCGAGCCTGCGGAGCGAGCCGTCGAGGATCGGTGACGATTCTTTCACGCTATTTTCGGCGTCCTACCTCGTCAGCTATATGTTCTTTCTGAGCATCTCGCTTGGGGCGTTGTTCTTTGTCGTCGTGCAACATCTGGTCCGCGCCGGCTGGAGCGTGACCGTGCGGCGGTTGGCCGAGATTCTTGCGGTCAACTTGCTCTGGTGGGGCGCTTTGTTTCTTCCCATCCTCGTGCCCGTCTTATTGGGAACCTCGCCGCTGTATCGCTGGTCATGCCCGGCCGTAGTCGCTGCCAATGAACTGCTGCAACACAAGTCGCCCTATCTGAACGGTCCATTCTTTGCCGCCAGGGCGGCTTTCTATTTCTTAGTCTGGGGGCTGTTGGCTTGGTTCTTTTTCAGGCAATCCACGCGGCAGGACGACTCGGGCGATCCAAAAATTACCAGCCGCATGGAGAGGGCCACGCCGGCGGCGATGATTCTTTTCGGCGTAACGATTACCTTCGCCGCATTCGACTGGCTCATGTCGCTCGAACCGTTGTGGTCGAGCACGATTTTCGGGCTGTACTACTTTGCAGGCTCCGTGGTCGCTGGTTTGGCGGCATTGATTCTTTTCGCAATATTCCTGCAATTCGTCGGCATCGCAAAGCAAACGATCACGGTGGAACATTATCACGAATTGGGAAAACTCCTGCTGGGTTTCATTATTTTCTGGGGCTACATGGCGTTTTCGCAATATCTGTTGATCTGGTACGCGAATATTCCCGAGGAAAGCGTTTGGTATCTCGCCCGGCAGACCGGCCCTTGGACGTGGGTTACCGTGGGCCTGTTGTTTGGGCATTTGCTGATTCCTTTCTTGTGCCTGCTTCCCAGAGAAGTCAAACGGCGTAAAATACTTCTGGGCGCGCTGGCCGTTTGGATGTTGGCGGTCCATTGGATCGACATCTATTGGCTCGTGATGCCCACGTTTGCTCCCAAACGCCTGCCGTTCGGCGGGATCGACGTTTGTTGCATCGTGGCGCTGGGGTGTTTGTTTTTGGCCGGCGTGATTCGGACGGCCGGTGTTTGTGCATTGACGCCGCTGAAAGACCCACGGTTGGAAGAATCGCTGGCTTTTGAGAACGGATAATCATGGCGGACTACGGAATCCAAATCGGCAAGTTGTTTTTCGTCGGCCTGTTGAGCGTCATTTTGATGCTCGACATCGTCATGGGGCTTGAGGCCCTGTACTATTGGCAGCGCGATCGGGGGGAAACCGCCGACGACCTCAACCGAGTTTCGCCCAAGCTGGAAAAATTGCTGGCCGCCCAACAAACGCGCCTATCCGATTATCGCATGGTGGACGCGAAGAAAAAAATCGTGTCCATCACGATCGGCCGGGCGATGGAACTCGTGGTGGCCGAACTCTCACGGCGCGGCAGCGCAGCCGCCGTCCCAACAGGAGAACCGCGATGAACGACACTCGCTTTCAAGCTCGTTTTGCTTGGATGATTGCCGCGACAGCCGCCGGAATCATCCTATTCGGCGTTCCCAAGGCGGCTGTGGCCCAACGCGCGGAACCATTGCCGAACGAACTCAAGGGCGTCGGCGTGACCGAACATCCGGGCGGGCGAATTCCGTTGGATTTGGAGTTTATCGATTCCAACGACATGCCGGTCTCGCTCAAGCAATTTTTTGACGGCCGGCGGCCGGTCGTGTTGACGTTGAACTACTCGAATTGCCCCATGCTTTGCAGTTTGCAACTCACAGGGCTATTCGAGGCCATGAAAAAGATGCCGTGGGCGATCGGCGATCAATTCGAAATGGTCACCGTCAGCTTTGACCCGTTGGAAACCCCGGAGCGGGCGCAGTTGACGAAACAGAAATATCTCGAAATCTATCACCGGGCCGGCGCGGCCGAAGGATGGCATTTTCTCACCGGGCGGGAAGAAGCCATCAAAAAGCTGGCCGCCGCCGTCGGTTTTCGCTATCGCTATTCGGAAGCCAAACGACAGTATTTTCATGTCGCCGTCACCTTCATTCTCACGCCGGACGGCCGCATGTCGCGCTACTTGTACGGCGTGGAATACGACCCGCAGACGTTGCGATTGTCCTTGCTGGAAGCCGCCGATGGCAAGATTGGATCGACCATGGATCAGATTTTGCTTTTTTGCTACCACTACGATGCGGAAACTGGGCGTTATGGGCCGGCCGCCTTTCGGCTGATGCGATGGGGCGGCGGGCTCACCGTGCTATGCGTCGGCTGCGCCATCTGGATATTGCGGCGACGCGAAAAAGCGAAAATCCGCACGACTAACGTTGTTCGGTGAGGAATCTCCATGTTCGACGCGATCAATTCAGTTTGGTTTTCCGGATTGCCGTTTGCACAGACCGACGGGTTTTGGCTTCCCCGCTCGGCCGCCGCCAATCCCGCAACGGATCGCGTCTTTTCCGTCATTCTGGTCATCTGTTCGTTGTTGTTTCTGCTGGTTGCCGGGCTGGTCGTGTTGTTTGCGGTGCGTTATCGTCGCCGACCGGGCCGACTTCCGCAAAAAACGGCCTCGCACAATGCGTTGCTCGAAACGACGTGGACCGTCATTCCGATCTGCATTGTCTCCGTCATCTTCTATCAGGGGTTCGCCGCATTTATGACGATGCAAACGGCCCCGCCCGACTGCTACGATTTGCGCGTTTCGGCCCGCCAGTGGGCTTGGCAGTTCATCTACCCCAACGGACACGTCGATGAGAATTTGCATGTGCCGGCCGGCGAGCCTGTCCGCTTGACCATGACCTCGCAAGATGTCATCCACGGTCTTTGGATACCCGCGCTTCGCGTCAAGCAGGACGTGGTGCCCGGCCGGTATTCGAGCATGTGGTTCCAGGCCGACAACGTGGGAACGTACAACATACTTTGCACGCAATATTGCGGCGACGATCATTCGAACATGCTGTCCACGCTCGTGGTCCACACGCGCGATGACTTCGACGCGTGGCTGAAAAAAGCCGCAAACTATCTGAAAACGCTGCCGCCGGCCGAGGCGGGCAAAATCCTGTATCAGCGGCGCGGGTGCAGCCAGTGCCACTCGACCGACGGAACCGCCGGCACGGGACCTTCGTTCAAGGGCATCTATGGAAAAAAACAACGCATGTCCGACGGCCGCGATGTACTGGCCGACGATAATTATATCCGCGAGTCGATCCTCGAACCGCAGGCGAAAATCGTTGCGGGTTATCAGCCCGTGATGTCCACCTACAAGGGTCTTCTCTCCGACGATGACATTACGGAATTGATCGAATTCATCAAAAGCCTGAAATGAGCGACGCATCATGAGCACGACGGTTTCATCCACAACGCCGACGCACGGCCGAAGCTATCTGATCGACCCGCCGGGCATTCGGTCATGGCTGCTCACGCGGGACCACAAGCGAATCGGCCTGATGTTCTTGATCCTGATTTCCACGGCGCTGGCGATGGGGGCGACCTTCGGATTGCTGATTCGCACAAAATTGACGCTGCCCGGCCCAAACATCATTTCGACCGGCCATGCGTACAACCGCCTGTTCACATTGCACGGGACGATCATGATCTTCCTGTTCATCATCCCGTCGATGCCCGCCTCGTTCGGCAATTTCGTGCTGCCATTGATGCTCGGCGCCAAGGACGTGGCCTTTCCGCGATTGAACTTGGCCAGTCTATATTTTTATGTGACGGGAATGATTTTCTTTTTGCTGGTGCTCGCGTTCGGCGGCATCGACACCGGCTGGACTTTTTATACGCCCTACAGCACCAGCACCGCCGCGCCGGTCATTTTGGCCGTTGTCGGCGTGTTCATTCTCGGCTTCAGTTCGATTTTCACCGGCATCAACTTCCTGGTGACGATCCACACGATGCGTCCGCCTGGCATGATTTGGTTTCGGATGCCCCTGTTTCTCTGGGCGATTTACGGCACGGCGATCATCCAAGTCTTGGCCACGCCGGTGTTGGCGATTACCCTGGCGCTGCTGGCCGTGGA
>CAZWNM010000213.1:0-5172 GCA_964635765.1 uncultured Planctomycetaceae bacterium
CAGCGATTCCCACGACCGGCCGAAAAACTCGGCGAAAATCTCGCGCGTTTGCTGCATCAGCAATTGCCGATTCGCCCAGGCGTAGTTCGCCGCGCAACGCATCGCCCCCAAGTATTTTTGGCCCTCGTCGCTGTGGACCGGCGCGCAGGCCAACTGGCGGTCGGGCAGCGCGATGCCGTATTTTTCCGGCGTTTTGCGCAGCGCGGCCAGCGCGTCGTCGCAAACCTGATAGCCCAAGCCGCGCGAGCCGGAATGGATCATCACGCAAATGCCGCCTTGCACCAACCCCATCGCGCTTGCGGCGACATCGTCGAAGATTTCCTCGACCGTTTGCACTTCGAGAAAATGGTTGCCCGAGCCTAGCGTGCCGCATTGATCGCCGCCGCGCGCCAAGGCGCGATCGGTGACGAAATCGGGCTGAGCGCCGTCGAGGCAGCCGCGGGCCTCGGTGTGTTCAAGGTCGCCGTCGGTCGCCCAGCCGCGATGGGCCAAATAGGCCGAGCCTTCCGCCAACAAGCGGCGGAGTTCCTTGCGGTCGAAAAGATAGGGGCCGCCCGTGCCGACGCCGGCCGGAATGCCGCGAAACAAGGCGTCCATCAGCGGGCCGATTCGCGGCTGGACGTCGGCCAACGTCAAATTGGTGCGAACCAGCCGCACGCCGCAATTGATGTCGTAGCCGACCCCGCCCGGCGAAACCACGCCGCCCTCGAGCGGATCGGTCGCCGCCACGCCGCCGATGCAAAAGCCGTATCCCCAATGGATATCGGGCATGGCGAGGCTTGCCGTTTGGATGCCCGGCAAAAAAGCCACGTTCGCCACTTGTTCCGGCGCCTGATCGGCGCGGAGGTGTTCCATGAGCCGACAGTCGGCGAAGATGCGGCCTTCGACCTGCATTCCCGCCTTATAATCTTTCGGAATTCGCCAGCAGCACTCGTCGATCTGCTCCAGCGGTCCGGCGTAGGCTTGTTTGGACATA
Source organism: uncultured Planctomycetaceae bacterium (assembly GCA_964635765.1). Lineage (GTDB taxonomy): Bacteria > Planctomycetota > Planctomycetia > Pirellulales > Thermoguttaceae. The sequence goes on from CAZWNM010000213.1 coordinate 977, forward strand.
GCTAGTGGTCAGTGATTAGTGGTTAGTGCAAAGCCGCAAGCGGCTTTTTGCATGTCTCCAAGTCTCCCAGTCTCCTCGTCTGCCAGTCTTGCTTGTCCGCCCCTAAATGTCCACAATCACTTCGGCGAGCCAGCCAGCGGGCGTGCGCTCGATGTTCAAGCCGTGCCATGTAATCGCTTTCACTTCGGCGTCAAGCTGGTGGCGGAGCGGGTCGATTGGCTCGCCGCGGGCGACGGCCGTCAGTTTCAGGCCGTCGATTTGTACGGAAAACTCCGTCAAGATAAGCCGCCGGACGGAAAACGTGTAGAGCAGTTCGGCGAGCCAATCGTGCAAGAGTTGTTCGAGATCGTCGGCCTGAACCTTGATCCGCACTTCTTCGATGGCTTTGACCGCCTCGACGCCGGCCACCATGACCGAAAACAGGCCCCGGGCGGCGTCGGCGAAAAGGCCGTTCAGATCGTCGGCCCGAATGCGAAGGCCCAAGTCGGCGGTATGCTCGAAGACTTCGTACATAGGGGGATTGTACTCGACGCATGGTTTCCGACAAGGCAACCGTTGGGAAAGTAGTCTTATCTCCCAAAAAGGGGGGGCTATCCTGGGCAACTCAAGAAAACTTGTTGCGCGGCCCGGCTTGTGTTGTTTTTCGTTTTTGCTATACTTATATGTTTCCTCTCGGCCTGGGTTCGTGTGGAGAATTCAGCCGGAGCAGCGATGGTCAACAGTTAGCGCCGTCAACGGTTGGCGCACAATGCAGGGATTTCTCAATGGTAAGACGACTTCAAGTCAATAAGGTGAGCAAGCGGCGTGCGAAGGCGAAAATTCGCACGAAGAAGAAGGACCCGATTTTTGTCAACGGCCAACGGCCGCATCCGATGTACGTCGATTACAAAGACGTCGAGCTGCTCAAAAAGCTCACGAATCGGCAAGGCAAGATCATCAGCCGTCGCAAGAGCGGCTGCACGGCTATCAGCCAGCACGCCGTGACGACGGCGATCAAGCGGGCACGCTTTATGGCCCTGCTGCCGTACGTCGGCGAATAGCCTGAACGACGTTTTCTTCAATATTATTTATTTAGCCGGCGCACTTGCACGCCGCAAAAGGTTTTACGGCATTGCCTTTTGAGACCAGTATTGTTTTTACGCCCGCCAAGTGGTGTGGTGGCGGCAAGGCTGCATAATAGCAAAAAACAGCAGCATGGGCAACGTGGGCGCAATGTGCTTACGCCACGTTGCGTTGTTGTGGGCTTTGCCGTGGTTTTGTACCAGGGCCAAACAAGCCCACAGGGCGCAAACGTCGGGCTTATGCAAGCCGCCCCCCGTTAGCGTTATCTGCAAATCGCATTTAGAAGGTGAGGTCAGAAATGAGTATTGTGAGGAAAACGAACAATGAATATAAAACAACGTCGGGAGCAAGAACAGCGTCGGCAACGACAAAAGGCCCGTCGAAGGGAGCAAATAGAATCGCCAAGAAAACGTGTAGACGCTCTTCCGCGTGTCGAGCGTAGGTATGGTAAGAAGCAAAACGAATCGCCACACAGACGTGTAGACGCCCTGCCGCGTGCCAAGCGTAGAAATCGTCCGGGCAAGGCGAGCGATTATTCCGAGCATAAAAATCGTCCGGGCAAAGCAAGCGATTATATGGTTTGCTTGGATACGCTGCTGTACACCGATCCAAGTAGTAGAGAGTTTGTGTTGTACTGCCGAGAATCGAGTCATACGCAAGTTTGCAACGGCAACCTTAATGAACATGATTCGTTTTGGCGGCGGGAGATTCCGGGATGGGAGGTGACAATACGCAATCCTCCGGGTTCGTGTTTGGAGGTTGGGCCGGGCTGGAGCAATAATCGTCAGAAACTGCTTGAGTCAGTCGATTATGCAAAAAAATACAATGTTCCTCTCCTTGCCGAAAGCGCGTGTAGATTTTTCCGCAGCATGAGCTTTCACCCCTACAAAAATCCAGACGCTCAACCAACAGTGGAGGAGTTTGAAGAGTTCAAGCGATTGACCAAGGGGGTGAGACTGGTGACAATTTTACATCCCGATTTGCCTTGGAAAATCGTTCGCCATTTTGAAACCATGCGAGGTCGGCAAGCCAAGGGTAAAAAAGGCGGTCGTCCGCCCAAGCGAAAACCGGGCTACAAAAAAACAATTCGAGAGGAGAAAAAGCCGCAGGTACAAGAACTTTCTCGGACCGGTCATTCCCAGCGGGAAATTGAAAAACTAACGGGCGTATCGAGAACGACAGTTCGCCGCTGGTTGAATATGACCAAATAACCGGAGGTGGGCCGTTTCTTACGCAAATTTAACTGCCGCAGCCGCTGAAATGTGCTGTAACCCTATAAGCTACCGCCATTTACACAAATCGCCACGGACGCGGCAGTGGAACAATAACCGTTACTGCGCCGTTTATGTCCTTATTGAAATCCTCCTAAACCATTGAAATCCTCCTAAACCAAGGAAAACAAATATATTGAAAGTATCCTCTTCCATTCTCCGTGTGGAAAGCCGCTTGCATAGCAAAAATGCCGCTAATGATGAAACCAGAGGAAGACAAGATTCCCTGTTTCATTCCGAATACTTCTCAATGACTGATTTGAGACGGGTGCTTGTAAAATAGTCGAGTTCGTCTTCCCACTTCATTTTCTTTCCGTGGTTGTTGACAACGGGAGTTTCGCCAAAGATGTCTCGAAATGTGATAATAAGCCCTCGCTCTAATTTTCTCCAGGTTTTGACTTTTTGCCGAGGCGCAGACGCAACAACAAAAAATTCCAAATGTTTTACGCCGTAGTTGCTCAGCAGGCGTCTTGCTATTGCGGCTGCACTTGAAGCAATACGGTCCGCTCCAGACTGGGTTGTACCGATGTAGACAATTTTCGAGGCACCATTTCGATAATCGCGTTTTTTGTTTGCACATGCGATGTACACGAGCTTCTCTCGCGTTATGGCGTTTCGAGTGACCGTCACCGCTGGTGAATTCGTCGTCTGGATGGACAGTATTGACATAGTGTTCACTTTTTTCCTTTCAATGTTTTTTACAACGTCAGCCATTTATACCCACTGCTCCTACTGGCAAAATCGTTTCCTCTTCCTGATAACCTATGGAGCTTTTTCATTGGGCTGCCTTGTATCGCCATCAAATTTTATGGCGATAATCTTGAGATCACCACCGACAGCCTTGAAGGTCACAATTACCGCTAATCCATAATGAAGTTTTCTGCGTGCCAGGTGCCTTTATCGTCTTCGTGTACGTCCATTGAAAAATCACTTCTGATGGTGGCCCCAAAGGCATTCTGGGAATCGACCCATCCTTTAACCCGATACTTCCCGTTTCCCAAGGAGGTAACACAATTCTCGTAGGTTTGGTCAAACCAGCCGAAACTGGCCGTTGATGGTGAGCTGAGACGCTCCGTCACCATTGTCTGTGCCGCAGTCCACGCATAGTTTTTTTTGAGAGACTCCTTTATCTGTTGTTCTTCACGCTCTGCGTTCTCCTTTGCAAGTTCCTGACTTTCCTGTGCCCGCCACGCAGCTTGGCGATGATCCCATTCCGCCGCGATGTATTTACTGAGTGCCGCCTTGATTGCGGCAGCGAGCGATTTGTTAGCTACCGAGACTTCATCAGGCAACCTTCCATCTTCCAAGAATCTTTTAATAGTCTGCGAGTACAAGGATTTTACAAACTCCTGTGAGCTGCCATCAACGAGAATTTTCAACGCTTTGGCACTTTTGGTCGCTTCCGACTCATTCTCGATAGATGAATGGGTGAGGTAGTCCTTCAGGCGTCGTAATGCTTTGGGGTAATTTTGTTGTTCAATCGCCTGTTGTGCATCTTGGAACAACAACTCGGGCTTAGCGGTTCCGATCTTGTTAGCCAACTCTTCCGCCTGTTCTGTGTTAGTCGCATATTTTACTGTCATCACATCATCAACAATTTGAAACGCCTTGCTATATTGACCGGCCTTGAAAGCTTCGGAGGCGATTGCCAGGAGATTAACAACTTGCTCGTTCGCCTCCTTCTGATGTTTAGCTGCAATCGCCGCCGGGATTTTTGCCCGAACCTCGTCTATCGCCGCAGCCTTGTCCGTTGCGCCCCATACACCCGATGCTTGAGCTAGTTTCTTTTCCGTCCCCTCTATGTCGCCGCGTCTGAGTGATTCATCTGCATCCGCTATGAAGTTCGAGACCTTTTGATTAGCT
>CAZWNM010000214.1:0-5165 GCA_964635765.1 uncultured Planctomycetaceae bacterium
CGCGATTGGCCGGGTAGGCAAATTTATTTTAAAACACCATGCAAGAACCCAGCCGACAAGAGTTCGCGACCTCGATGCTCCGGTGTCCCCAGTGCGGATCGACGTTGCGAATCTCGCCGGATGAACGGCGGGTCTATTGCAATCACGACCGCGGAAATTGCTCGATCGAGCGGGGTTTTCCGCTTATCAACGGCCTGCCGGCGCTCGTGGTTTTTGAACGATCCGTGTTAGATGAATCATCGCTTGTCGCCACCGCCGGCAAGAGCCTGATTCCTCGCGCTGCGACCAATAATTTGTTTCGGAAGGCGATTCAAAAATTAGTCGATATACTTAGGGGCACGAATCCCGTCGCCGAATCGAACGGCCGCCGTTTGCTCAAAGAACTCCAAAAGCTTTCGCCCCAGCCGATCTTGTTGAACGTCGGCGGAGCCACGATCGGTTCGGGCGCCGCCGCTCTGCGAAAGGACGCGGAAAATGTTCGCGTCCTCTCCTTCGATATTTACGCCTCGGCGGAAATCGACTTCATCGCCGACGCGCACGACATTCCGCTTCCCGACGCTTCGGTTGACGGCGTTTGGATTCAAGCGGTTTTGGAGCATGTGATCGAGCCGGAGCGCGTGGTGGCTGAAATTCATCGGGTGCTGAAGCCCGGCGGACTGGTCTATGCGGAAATTCCGTTCATGCAAACGGTTCATGAACGCGCTTACGACTTCACCCGCTTTACCGACACGGGCATTCGCTGGCTGTTTCGCGGATTCGATCGAATCGAGTCCGGCGTGGTTCTCGGGCCGGGCCGAGCGCTGCTTTGGTCAATCCGTGCCACGCTAAGCGGCGTGTTACACTGCCGAAAATTGGGCAGCATCGTCGGCACGCTCTTATTCTTCTGGGTACGATTTCTTGACGTGCTGATTCCAACGCCCTATGCCATCGACGCTGCTTGCGGCCTCTATTTTTTCGGCCGAAAAGCGGAAACCGTCGTCTCGCCGAAAGAAGTGATTCGCGGTTTTCAGGGCGTGCGGGCGTGACAACTCGGATGGCATGCCACGGCTTGCTTGCAGAGAGCGTCCGAGAATAAATTGACGTAACCGCAAGGGCCTCGCGTTGCAATCCTACAAAACCATTTCCGCGTGCTTCCGCGTTTTAGGGACAGGACATGTGCGAAGATAGCCTAAGACGTCGGAGAGTTGGGCCGTGGCCAAGGCGAGGCACGTGTCGGCGCCGCCGTAATAAAGACGAATCGTGCCGGCTGGCTTGTCCAGAATCCAGCCGCAGGGAAACACTACGCCGTTGACATCGCCCTGTTGCTCGTAGGGAGTCTCGGGCGCGAAAACCCATTCGTCGCTGCGCCGAAGAACCCGGCGCGGGTCATCTAAGTCCAATAGAGCAAGTCCAAGCCGATACAGGCATCCGCCGGCGGTCACGCGCACGCCGTGGTAAAGAATCAACCAGCCCTCGGGCGTTTCCAGCGGCGGCGGGCCAAGGCCGATTCGGTTGGCGTCCCACCACGCGCCGCGCCGGGCGTGCAACAGGATTTGATGTTCGCCCCAGTGAATCAGGTCGGGCGAAAAAGAAAGCCACATGTGAGCGCCCGAACTGTCCGCCGAAACCGGCCGGTGAATCATGGCGTAGCGATTGCCGAAACGGCGGGGAAAGACGGCCGCGTCCTTATCTTCAGGCGGCATGACGGCGCCGATTCGGGAAAACGTGATGAAGTCTTTCGTTTCGGCCAACGAAACCAACGGCCCGCTGGGCGAAAAGGCCGTGTAGGCGATGACCCACTGGCTGCGATCTTCGTCGACCCACGTCAAACGGGCGTCTTCCACACCCCATGCTTCTTCCGAGTAGTTCGCTGGGTCGGGCGTGAAACTCGGTTTCGAGTCGATCCGCCAATTTGACACGCCGTCGTTGCTCCGGGCCACGGTCAGATGCGAATGTCCCCGGCGGTCTTCGACGCGTACCAGCAACACCGTTTCTTCGCCCAACTGACACGCGCCGGCGTTGAACACCGTGTGGGCCGGATAGAGCCAGTCGCGGGCGGTTAGGATGGGGTTGTCACCGTGGCGATGGAACAACTCCGCGTATTGACTGCCGGCTTGTGATTCTCGACGCATGGATTGTCCTTGTCGTTCAGTTCCGCCCACAAATAGGCGAGTGTCGATTCCGCGCCTTGATTCCGATTGACGCCCGACCGTTGAAGACCGTCGCAGCAGGAGCCGCAGTCAACATCGACCAACGATAGCCGCAGGCTGTTTCGGCCATGAAACCAAGCCCGCGCGCGACGGAACGCAGGCAGGTATTTTTCCTCGCCCGAATCGCCCAACAGCGTGAATCCGGCCATCGCTGCGTCGGCCATGGTAACAGCCTCGACCGGCTGCTGATCGTACAGCGATTTTTCTTCTCCGCGCGGATACCAATCGCTATTTCCGATCGGCCAAAAGAAATCTTCAACGGTTGTCTCACGGTCCAGAAATGCAAACGACGTTTCCGCCACGTCGAGAAAATCTTCTTCCGGCCAGCAGCGAGCGGCAACGAACAGCGCGTGCGGCAACACGGCGTTTGCGTAGGTCAGACGCGACTCGAACCAGGGCCAATCCGGCCGCTGCGAACGGCGGTAGCATTCCACGAGTCGTTGCGCCGCCGATCGGGCGATGTTCTCGAGCGGTTCAATATCCTTATCCCTCACTCCTGACATCGACAGATGCGCCCATGCCAAGATCACATACGCTTGCGCCCGGAGGCTTCGCAAATCGGCCAGGGCCGACGTCACCGCGTCGATCAACTCGCGGGCCAATGCCCGATATCCGTCGGGCAAACTGCTACCGAGCACTTCGGCCAAAGCGCGGACTGCTTGGCCTTGGCTGTCGCCGGTGCCTTCGGAGTCGAGCCAGTCGCGCTGATAGCTCAGGAAATTATGAAACCCACGAACGGGACAACGGGCGTATTCCAAGAAGCTCAGGTAAGTCGTCACTCGGGCGAGCGTGCGTTCTCCCGGCTGCTGCTCCCACAGTCGCGTGCAGAGACGTAAGGCACGGGCGTTGTCGTCGGTGGTGTAGCCGCTTTCACGCCGGGGGACGTGGTAAATCGCATGTTGGATCAATCCGGTCGAGTCCGTCATCCGGTCGAGGTGGTTCAAGACGATTCCATTGCTGGCGTGCATTATCGGCCTCCGTAGATAAGTTCAGCATCGCGATATTCGATTCTGGGTGGCGAAGCCGCGATGCGATCGAGCCACTGCTGGCTCGTCCTATTGTCGGCCGCCGCTTGCTCAAAGACATCAAGGTATTGCTGGCCGACATTCGGCCAAAACATAGGTCTCGCGTATCGGTACGCTCTGCGCCGCGTCCGAGTCCGAAAATCGGCATCGCTCAAGAATCGTAGCGTGGCATCCGCCATGGCCGCGCTGTCGCCAAATGGCACGAGCAGGCCGCGGCCATGGGCCAAAACTTCTTTGGCGTATAAGTAAGGCGTGCTGACAACCGCGCCGCCGGCCGCCAGTGCATACGCCAACGTGCCGCTGGCAATCTGGTCCTTTCCGGGATACGGAGTGGCATAAACGTCGCAAGCTCCCAGATGTGCGAGAAGGTCGGAAAGGCTGAGATACTTGTTGACGAAACGCACGTGCGAGCCGACCCCGAGCGCGTTGGCCATCTCGACCAAGCTTTCTCGATAGACTTCGCCTTCCTGACGTTTCACCTGCGGATGCGTGGCGCCGACGATCAGATAAATCACATTTGGAAAAGCGGCGACGATGCGCGGCATGGCCTGAATCATGTACTCCAATCCCTTGCCGCGATTGATCAACCCAAACGTGCAGATGACCTGCCGGCCCGTAAGGCCAAGCCGGGCTTTGTGCGCGCCGTCGCGTCGATAAGGGACTTCCGGCACTCCATGAGGAATCACCCGAACATTCGGCCCCGACACATGATAGACTTTTTCCAAGAGACGCGCCGCGACTTTGGTCATCACGACGACCGCCTGGCTGTGGGCCGCGAGGTTTTGGATGATGCGGCGCGGCGCCGGCGCCGGCTTGGTCAAAAGCGTGTGAAATGTGGTGACAATCGGCTTGCGACAGCTTTGCACGAACTCCAGCACGCGCTCGCCCCAATCGCCGGGATAGAGGCCGAACTCATGTTGCAAGCTCACCACGTCGCATGGCCCGATGTTGGCCGCTTTCGCGGCCCGGCGGTAGGCTTCCGGGCGGGTGTTGTCAATGATGTGGATCACGCGAGGGTCGCCGTAGCGAAGCTCGCATGTCTTCTGGATCGCCGCGACCATGGAAACCGGCCGAGGCGACGCCAAATCCACGGCGTCGGCCGAGTCGCGGGTGAACGTCGCCAATCCGCACGCTTCCGGCGGATAGGTCGATACGAAAAGCGGTCGAATGGTATTCATAGGGCACCTCCTAAAGTTATTCCCTGCCCGAGGCAGAGTCGGCACGCATGCACGAGTCTTTCCTGACCCTCGCAAAACAGTTACATGCGTGTTTGCGCGGATAGATAAAGCGGCGCGCCTAGTTGGGCGACTTGGTCCAATTGCTCTTCGAGCCAGTCGACGTGCGCGTCTTCATCTTTCAGGATCGATTCGAGCAGTTCGCGGGTGGCGGCATCCTTGACTTCGCCCGCAAGGCGAATGGCGTCATTATACATGCGATTCGTTTGCATCTCTACCCCCAGGTCGGATTGAAGCTGCTTCGGCACGTCCGCGCCGATGTAAATCTGGTTCAATCGGCTGACTGTCGGAGTTCCGTCGAGGAAGAGAATCCTGGCGATCAACAGTTCGGCGTGGTGCATCTCTTGCATGGCACGCTTCTCGACGGCTTGATGCAGCCGCTCGTAGCCCCAGTTGGCGCACATCTCCGAATGGACCATGTACTGGTTAATGGCGGTCAACTCATCGCTCAACAACTCGTCGAGTTTCTTCACCACCCGTTCGTCACCTTTCATGCGACACTCCTTTCACAAAATGAATCACTTGACAACAACAGCATAGCACTTTCCGGCGAAGTCCCAGTTGGCCGCCTTCCAGAATGCCTCGATGTACTTCGGCCGCTCATTGCGGTAGTCGATATAGTAGGCATGCTCCCACACATCGATCGTCAGCACCGGTTCCTTTCCGTGCTTCAACGGCGTGTCGGCATTGCTGAGAGGCATAATTTCGAGCTTGCC
>CAZWNM010000215.1:0-5160 GCA_964635765.1 uncultured Planctomycetaceae bacterium
AGTTGGTCGTGGGCAAGGTGGGCCGCGCCGATACTCCCACCGATCCTTCGCCGCTGGACATGGTCGAAAGCACCATTACGCTTCGCCCCCCGGAGCTTTGGCCAAGGCGGAGGCTCGAATTCAATGATGCGTTACGGCAGACGGCCATGGTGCTGGCCGGGCTGCAGAAACGAAAGCTGATTGACAACATTCCCGACGAGGCCGGACGCCAAGCAATGATCAACAGTGCCGCGATGAACGCCGCGGCCAGCTTCGACGAAGCGATGCGGAAATTGGTCGTCCAGCAGTTTAACGCCCTCCACTCGCAGCTCGGCCCGCAGTTGTTGCGGGAGTTCATCGTGGAGTTCACCAACCGTTTGAACGAAGCGGGCCGGATGGGCACGCCGGCAAGCGAAGCCGACGTTAAAAGGCTGATGGACACTTTGCAAAAGCCGTTCGCCGCGATTCTCGCCGCCGGCCCCGGCCAGGGCGATATTGACCAACTGATGAAGCGGATCGTTGAGGAACTAGCCGCGCCAGACTTTTTTTACGAGAAAGTCCACCTCACGGCGAATTTGCTTGCCCCGGATTACGGCGCGTTGCGGGTCGCCTGGTCCAGCTTGGCCGAGGTGCTTGGAAGCCGACGGCCGACCCTCTTTACGGACATGTACGACTACATCGTCTCGAAGCGCAACAAGCATTGGCAGACGCAGGCCGAGAAAATCAGCGACAAGGTTCTCGGCTGCGCGGCGGCGACTTACGATGCTTATGCGGTCGAAGAACTGCACAAACTGGCCGACGAGGGCGGCACGTGGATCGGAGAGCTTGACGATGTGGCCGAACGGCGGGGCCTCGATGCGCTCCGCGCTGAATTGGACACGGCGTGGGCACCCAAGCTCTATCTGTGGCGGAAGACCAAAGACGATCTTGAAAAAGAACTCGATAGCGTGGTTCACGTGCCCGGCTGGTCCAACATCTGGACGCAGCCGATCGTCAACCGCATCAACATGCTGGCCACGGGTGTCCGGACTGACATCGGCGTGAAGGTTTCCGGCGAGGATCTCGACGAGATTCAGGAAGTCTCGCAAGAGGTGGCCGAGGTGCTCGCCCAGGTGCCGGGCGCCGTGGGTATTGTTCCCGATCAGAGCACGGGCAAGGGCTACTTGGAGATCCGGCCGAAACGCGAGCACGCCACCCACTACGGCATCAACATGCGCGACATCTGGGACGTGGTCGAGGGCGCCATGGCCGGCCACGTTGTCACCACAACGGTCGAAGGCCGTGAGCGGTTCCCCATCCGCGTCCGCTACGCCCGCGATTTCCGCAAGGACGAGGAGGACGTGAAGAATCTGCTCATCAACGTATCCTCCATGCCGATGGACGAGACCGGTGGAATGGACGGAATGGGTGGCGGGTCTACCGCCACCGCGCAGCCGGCCTCCGCGCCGGCGGCCGTCGCCCAGATACCGCTTTCCAGGGTCGCCGATGTCGGCTTGGTGGATGGGCCGGCGATGATCAAGAGCGAAAACGGCGTGCTCCGCTCCTACGTGCAGTTGGGCGTTCGCGACCGTGACGTGCTCGGCTTCGTCGACGAAGCGCAGCGGGCCGTGTCGCAAAAGGTCAAGTTGCCGCCGGGCGTGAGCCTGGCCTGGAGCGGCGAATTCGAGAACCAGGTCCACGCCCGCAAAACAATGCTCATCGTTTTCCCGGCGGTATTATTGGTGATTTTCGTGATTCTCTACCTCACGTACAACGACTTGACCGACGCGATGTTGATGATGATGTGTGTGCCCGAGGCGCTCGTGGGCGGAATCTTCCTTCTGTGGCTCACGCAATTTCATTTCATGGGCCTCAACCCGACACGCTACAGTGTGGCCGTGCAAGTGGGGTTCATCGCCTGTTTCGGCATGGCCACGGAAACCGGCATCATTATGCTCGTGTACCTCCGCGAAGCGATTGCCAATCGCGGCGGCTTGGAGAAGATACAGTCGCTCGCGGAACTCAAACATGCCGTGATCGAAGGGGCCGTGCATCGGCTCCGCCCAAAGCTGCTTACGGAAGGCGTGGCCGTTATCGCCCTGGCGCCCATGCTCTGGACCACGGGCGTCGGACACGAACTCATTTCGGCGATGGCGATCCCGGTGCTCGGTGGGTTGCTGATAGCCGACGAAGTGGTCGATATTTTTATTCCAGTCCGCTTCTACTGGGTCCGCCGCCACCGCTGGCTGAAGATGCACGGGATCGACGAGGCTACCGCGGGCTATGACCAGGCTGTTCGTCCATGCAGCATCCATGAGAATGCTCCTTTGCAAATAATTCACATTGCAAAAATTGATAAACATAGATGCAATTACGCAGAGTCGTAATAGGCAGTACAACGGTCATGTATTTTTCAGCGGCACTTCCGAGAATGCTCTCCTGGCTGTTGACGGCGGCGATCGCCGTCCAGCCGGCGTTGGGGTTTTCCTGCGGTTGCGGCGGCGCCACGGCGGGTTCTGCCGCGCAGCCCACGCGACAGCGGAGTTGCTGCTGCACGGGGGCGGCGCAGTGCCGCTGCGGTTCAATGGCGGACGGCAAGCCGCGACGGTCATGCTGCCAGCGTCGCGCCAATCCAGACAGCGTTCCGTCTGGCGCCCGAGTTTGCCATTGTGCGTCGGGCGTTCCAGCGTCGCCGCAATCAATTCCCGTTGGGCGCAGTCATACCGATGACCTTGCGGCGTCAGCGTTGTACGCCTGCGCGGTCACGGTTGACGTGCTGGCGCTTCATCGAGATGGCTGGGCCATCAATTTTCCGACCGAATTCGCTTCGGCGTCTGATCGCTGCGTCTCGCTCTGCAGGCTGAGATTCTGATTCCCTTTCTCCGTAGGGATGCTGCGCGCCTGTTTTTTGCTCGCAACGCATCCTTTCTTGCGATTCGCATCGGCGCGTTGCTCGGTGTAAATCTTCTGTTTCGCGCGGTTGAAATGTGAATTTGTGCAATGGGAAAACGATCGCATTAGTTCCCGCGCTAGGAAAAAATCCGTGCGATATGAACACAAGACTAGATATTTGACGGCACCCCATGATATTTCCAAGGAATGTACAGTTATGCGGTTATATTTCAAGCCGCATTTAGTCTCCGAGGCTCATCGCCTCTTCGACAATCTCGCACGCCACCTGGGCCAACGATAGACCAGACAACGGAACCTCAGATATTACTGTAGAACTTTCAGGAGACGGAAGGATGAAAAACAACTCAAAGGAACCTGCGCGGCGGCAATTCACCGCGGAATACAAACTCCGCATCTTGCGCGAGGCCGACCAATGCACGAAGCCGGGAGAAATCGTCGCCCTTTTGCGTCGCGAGGGCTTGTACTTTTCACACCTTGGCGCATGGCGGAAGCAACGCGATCAGGCTGTTATGGCAGGCGTGGCGCCGAAGCGTCGCGGACGAAAAGCCAAGACCATCGCCACTGCCGACGACTTGAGCGCCGAGAACAAGCGGTTGCAACAAGAGAACCGTCGCTTGAAGGCCAAACTGCGCCACGTCGCAACGATTCTCGACGTGTCCAAGGAAACGCGTGGAGAAGAACTTCTCCTCCCGCGCTACACTAATTTCGAAAACCAGTTATTTCAAAAATCATCGTTGCACAGTGTATTTTGCCAGTAGGGGCGATTCCATCACACCACGTCCGATTGCAGCGTTTTTTACGTTTTTTCCACAAATTGGCATGGCGTTTGCGTCAGTCCTGACCTGACCTAGTAAAAATCTTTAACACTTTCGGAGAAAAACGAAGATGAAATTCCTTTTCTTTTCCGCTGCCATGGCGCTCCTGCTTGCCGGTTGCGGCCAAAAAGTGGCCCATTTCGACGTTCGGACTTTGTTCCCCGTTGAAGGTCAATTCACTTGGAATGGGAAACCGGTGGAGGGAGCAACGGTTGTGTTTACTCCGGCAAGTTGGAGGTTGGACCCGGGCACATCCAATCCGGCGGGCCTCACGGGGCCGGACGGCCGCTTCAAGCTTACGACGTACACGAAAGACGACGGCGCGCCGGCGGGGAAATATCGGATCACGGTCGTGAAAAAGGTCCCAAGCACGAAGGGCGGGATGTTTGCCCCCAACCCACTGCCCGAAAAATATGCGGGTTTGAACACGACCCCGCTCGAAGTCGAGGTTCAGGAGGGGAAGAACGAGTTGCCAGCGATCGAGTTGGTGGGAAAACCAACTAAACGATGAAGCGAAAGGCAACCAAGCACGAAATACAGCCTGTTGAAAAGCTGAAAAGGGAGCGTCACTGCTGGCCTGTCCAGCAGTGCTCGTGCGTGGCTGGCGACCCACACTGTTGGACAAGCCAGCAGTGGCACCCGAATTTAGGAAATTGGCAACTATTTATTGGCCCCAGGAGAAAATCCACAAATGCAGCAAATGTGAAAAAAAGTGTGTCCCGCGGATGGCGCGGGAGTTGCGTGCCGCGGCATCGCAAAAGGCGTGTGTATTTTTTTGTTCGACCAGAAATCCGTGTTCTCTTGAAGGAATACGACCATGAGTGTGTTTAGTAAGCGTTGCGTTTTTGACCAGAAACCTGTTTTTAAGTTAGGAGACCCGCGAATGAGAGTGTTCAGTAAAAATCGAAAAGGATTTACGCTCGTCGAGTTGCTGGTGGTCATTTCGATCATCGGCGTTCTCGTCGGCCTACTGCTGCCGGCGGTGCAGCAAGCGCGTGAGGCGGCCCGGCGGTCGTCTTGCCAGAACAACCTGAAGCAGCTTGCCTTGGCGACGCACAACTTCGCGACCGCCACGGGTTATTTTCCCCGCAGCCTTTGCGGTTTCGGCGGCGTGACAACGGCGCCGAAATTCGAGCCGGCTACGTTGGTGAAATTGCTGCCGTACCTCGATCAGGAAAAGCTGTACTCACAATATGACCGCGACTATAACTGGTCGGATACAACCGTCCGGAATTTGGGCGGCGGCGGCACGACGACGAACCTTGCGGTTGCCCAAACGACCATTGCCACGCTTATCTGCCCGTCGACGCCAACCACGCCGCGTGCGGATGGCGACCCCGGTCAGGCGTTTAACCCCACGTTGGGCGCGGCGGTCACCGATTACTCGCCAACGACGAATGTCGGCGGCGTCAATGGCGTCGGCGGCTTTACTTACGTCCTTCCGGCGGATACATACGATTCGAACGGAAGCTTG
>CAZWNM010000216.1:0-5156 GCA_964635765.1 uncultured Planctomycetaceae bacterium
TGGAGCCGGAGCATCCGATTTGGCGGGCGGAGGCGGAAATCGATCCGCATCAGTTGCGGCCGGTCTGGGGCGTCGAGTTCGGCTGCCGCACGAGCGTGGCGTATGTTCCGCCCGAGCCGATGCAGAATCCTCGGCCGTCGCTTTCGTGCCTGTGGGAGCTTTCGCGGCCCGGCCGCGAAGTGAAATACGGCCGCGCAGTGCAAGATCAGGTCGATGCCGCAATGATGCTCGGGCTGAATGTCTTGGCCTACGCGACGAATCGGGAATTGAAATCGAAAGAGCATTATTTCAAGCCGGCCTTCGCGCACGGCCCGGCCGATCGCGTCGAACGCGGCCGGATGGCCGTCGCCACGCTGCGGCATCCCGGCGGCTGTTCGATTGCGCCGCGCGCCGTGGTCAATCTGATGGACGCCGCCGCCGCCGAGTTGAAAATCCGCACGAAAGTGCGCGAGGAATTGCTCGACATCACCGACGACTCGCTGTTCGACTATCAACTCGCGTTCATGCACGGACGAACGGCGTTTCGGCTGACCGACGCGGAGCGGCAGCGGCTCCGGCAGTACGTCGAGCGCGGCGGCGTGTTGCTGGCCGATTCGGTTTGCGCGAGTGCGCAATTCACCGCGTCGTTTCGAAATGAAATGAAGCTGATGTTCCCGAATCAGGCGTTGGAACGCATTCCGGCGACCGATCCGCTGTGGACGACGA
The DNA here is from genome assembly GCA_964635765.1 of uncultured Planctomycetaceae bacterium. Classification (GTDB taxonomy): domain Bacteria; phylum Planctomycetota; class Planctomycetia; order Pirellulales; family Thermoguttaceae. Next base: position 706 of record CAZWNM010000216.1, read on the forward strand.
AGTACGGCGGCTACGATTTGCACGTGGTTTCACGCCGCGATCCCGGCGAAAAACGAGCGTCGTCAAAATCGGCCGGCGGTCCCTTGACGGCGACGACGCGCCGCGTGCCGCCCGAACTGGAGGGCGTGAAATTCGGCGACCGCTGGGGCGTCATTTTCTCGCAATACGATTTGAGTTGCGCGTTGGAAAAGCGCGATTCGCTCGAATGTCAAGGCTATACGCGCGATGACGCCGCGCGGATCGGGCTGAACGTCGTGCTGTATTCGTTGCAACAATAACAAAAAAGAACACACGGAGACATGGAGAGACAACGGAGGATCATGAGTATGGAAAAGAAACTACGCATAAATACACATCGATAGGAGATACGTGGTGATTGATCCCCTATCGTTTATCCGTGCCCATCCATGCCCATCCACGGCTCTTCCTGCAGCGTCTCCGTGTCTCCGTGGTGTTTTTATTGTTTTCGCTATTCTTTTCGTTGTGCTTTTTCGCGCCGGCGCGTTTTGGCTGATGTCAGATGCGTTGCAGACGGACCCCGACGGCTATCGGCGGTTGGCCGTGAATCTCGTCGAACACGGCACGTTCGGCCAAGGCGACGCGCCGACCGCGTATCGCCCACCGCTGTATCCGCTCCTGTTGACCGGCTGCGTCGCCTTGGGCGATTGGTGCCGCCCGGCCGTCGGCGCGCTGCATGTTGTGCTCGGCGCGGCAACGGTCATGCTTGTATTCGTGTTGGCGCAATGGTGGGGACTCGGCCGCGGCGGCGCGACGATCGCCTCGCTGCTCGTTGCGTGCGATCCCATCCTTTTGTCGCAATCGGCCCAGGTGATGACGGAGACCACGGCCGTTTTTTTCGCCGCCGTCGGATTGGTCATGCTCACGTGGGCCGCCCGACGCCCGTCGGCCGCGCGAATGTTCTTGACCGGCGTAGCGCTCGGTCTCGGCTCGCTGTGCCGCCCCTCGCTGTTGCCCTGGGCGATTCTCGCCGGCGCGGTTTTTGCGTGGCCGTGGTTGTTTCGCCGGACGTTGGAGAAAATCATTTCGCCCGCGTCGTTTTTCATCGGCCTCCTGCTCGTGTTGGCCCCCTGGGCCGCTCGCAATCAACTCCAATTCGCCCGGCCGATCGTCACCACGACGCACGGCGGCTACACGTTGCTTCTGGCCAACAATCCCTCGTTTTACCAGTGGCTTCGGTCGGGCCGATGGGGCAGCGTGTGGTCGGCCGAAGGACTCACCGACGGCTGGAACCGCCGCCGGCCGCGCGATGAATTGGCGGCCGACCGCGCGGCTTATGCGGAGGCGATCGAAACGATCCGCCAACAGCCCGGCGTGTTTTGCTATTCGTGCCTTGTGCGGCTGGGCCGATTCTGGTCGCCGCTTGCGCATCAAATCACGCCGACGGAATCGCCGCTGCGCCGCTGGTCGCGTTGGTCGGTGGCCGCGTGGTATTCGGCGGAGTTTTTCTTCGCGGCGCTCGGTTGTTTCGCTATCGCATGGCGCGGCAACGCCGCAACGTGGCTTTTTGGTTTTTTGCTGGCCGTCAGTTTAATGGCCAGCCACGCCTTCTATTGGACCGACATGCGGATGCGCGCCCCGCTCATGCCGCTCGTGGCGTTGGCCGCCGCGGCGGGCTTGACAAAAAGAAAAACGGTCAGCGAGATTGCCAACAGCGTGGATCACGGCTAGCGTGAAATACGCCGATCACAACAATTGCATCTTCTTCCAGAAGAAAAAATGTCCCATAGGGAAATCTTCGCAGCCATCCTCGGCGAACGGCTTTGTGAATTCGAGGGAATATTTCTGGATTGCGTCGCACTCTTTGAAGCGATTCCTCAAAGCAGAGCAGAAAATCCGCCCCAAGTCCTTCGCGTCGAGTCTCATACCAGTCAAAAACTTCTTTCAAGTCGGCTTCTGCTTCAGGGCGAATCCGGTAAGGCAGCGACATCATTTCGCCTGAATTCGGGACTTGACCGCTTCCCAAGAATCGCCTGCATTCGGCGAGTCGCGATGCGCTTGCAAGCGACGATCCAACTCAGCTTGTTGTGCGGGCGTCACGGGCGTCTCGGCTTCCTCGGCTGCAATGCTGTCCCATATTGCTTCCACCACGATGATGCGCTCGGCGGCCGACAAATGCAAAAAATCCGGCGACTGTGATGAGGGAATCATCTGGTAGCTCCCGAGAAACACGGTATCGTTGAGAATAACGCCGTCCACCTGTAAATTAGTATCAGTAATCTTGCAACTTCTGTCAAGTTGCGCAAGCAAACGGACGGCGCACCCTCTGACGCATGGGTGCTAAGCAATGCTCCTTCCCGTCGGCGATTGACGCTCGAAACTTGATTATTTCTCCATCGGCGGCGAAAAATTATTGGCGGTGGCGGCATAACACATTGCGACATAAGGACTTACACGCTCTTCCATCCTTGCCAACCAGCCTTGATCCGGCGGCCAACTATCCCTATAATCCCGCCGCCAAAAGTCGGGGCACTTTTCGCGCAAGAACTTTTCCCGTTTGAGGTTGCGGTTGAACGTTCGGCCGTCGCAAGGATGCGGCGGTCCGAAAAAGCAAGGATGCTGCTCTGCTAAAACAACTTGGCAAACCACGAGCCAGTTTGGGGCGCGCAATATCGTCGTTGCGCGATCGCGCTGAAACTGCGCGCCGAGATGGGATATGGCAAACACTCCCATCGCATACTGTCATTCTGAGCGCAGCGAAGAATCTCAGCCGTGTTCTGGTGTTATCGAGATTCTTCGCTGCGCTCAGAATGACGGGATTTGCATTTTTCCTTTTGCATTTCCTCTTCGCCGCAACCGCCGCCGCGCAGGTTCAACTGCCGCCACAAAATCTGTCCGCGCCGATTCAGATCGCCGCGCAGGCGGGCAACCGGTGGCAACTCGGCTCCTATGAAGTTTGGATATTGCGGGGCAATTGCGTCATTCAGCAAGGGCAGACAACCGCCCGATGCGGCGAGGCCGTGCTTTGGATCGATCGAGCCGAAGCGACGGACTTGCAACCGCACAAGGTGATCGCCTATTTGGAAGGCGACGTCGAAATTGCATGGGACAATAAGCCGGGCAGTCCACGATTGATCGATCGCACGTGGTTCGGCCGATTTTTCACGGCGGCGAATGTGGACGTTCGCGCGGCGGCGGTGGCGGGCAAGCCCGACGTGATGCCGCCGATTTACGAGCGCGGCATGGAACGGCGCAGCCCGGAAATGACCGACGACGGCCTTCGCTTGCCGATCGGACAGGGCCAATCCACGCAGCAGGCGCAGTTCACGTCGCCGGCTGTTTCCGAAACGCCCGGCCCGGTCTTTCACGTCGCCGGAACGACGCCGACGACAGCCGGCACGGCGACCGATAAATCGATATTCCCGGAGCGGCGGCCCGGCCAGGCATCGCCGACGTTGGAGCCGTGTGGAACGCGGCAAGTGCAAGTGTTCGCTCGCAGCGACGTGCCGGTGCAGGCCAAGTGGTTTTCCGATCCGGCCACGCATCAGCATATTGCCGTGATCGATTCGGGCGTGACCGTGGTCATCAAGGGCTTGGATATTCGCGGAATGCCGCTGGGGACGATCGACATTTCGACCGATCGGCTCGTGATTTGGACCACCGGTCAGCAAACGCCTGACTTGCAAGGCGGCCCGGGGCAAGACAACAGCATTCCGCTGGAACTTTACATGGAAGGCAACATTGTTTTCCGCCAGGGCGAGCGAATCATTAAGGCCAATCGCATGTATTACGACGTGCCGAACAAAGTGGGCACGGTGTTGAATGCCGAGATTCTCACGCCGGTTGCAAGCTACAACGGCTTGCTGCGATTGCACGCCGATGTGGTGAGGCAAACCTCGGAGGACCATTTCGTCGCCCAAAACGCCTTTCTGACGTCCAGCCGAATGGGCGAGCCGGGCTTTAGGCTCCAGTCGGACGAGGTCGATTTTCAAGACACGCAGCAGCCGAGGATCGACCCGATGACCGGCCAGGCCGCCTTGAACCCGGCGACCGGCGCGCCGCTCTACGACGAGCAGCGGTTGGCCACGGCGAACAACAACTTTTTGTACATCGGTTCGGTGCCGATATTTTATTGGCCCACCGCGACGTTCGATCTGAACGACCCGACCTACTATCTTCGCCGCGTGCAGGCCAGGGAAGACAGCGTCTACGGATACCAATTCCTGACGCATTGGAGCGGCTACGAACTGCTGGGCATCCGCAACAAACCGAAAGGCACCGACCTCGACGTCAACCTCGACTACTTGAACAAACGCGGCTTCGGATACGGCGCCACGTTCACCTACAGTCGCGGCGATTTATTCGATTTTCCAGGCAACACGGCCGGCTTGGCCAGCTTCTACGGCATTCAAGACCAGGGCCTCGACAACCTCGGCCAGGGCCGCATGAATCTCGAACCGGAAAAAGACTATCGCTATCGGCTCTTCTGGCAG
>CAZWNM010000217.1:0-5151 GCA_964635765.1 uncultured Planctomycetaceae bacterium
GACGGTGGCTAGGACGCCGATTCTGTCGATTTGGGGGAATGACCGCGATATGTCGGCTGCGAAAAATTATCTTGGCAGGCGCCGCCGAGCCGGTCGATACCGGGCTAAGGCGGATACCATCGCTCCACCATGCGCCGCGCTTTCCCGGAACCAAAAAAGGAATCAAAATCATGGACAAAGACACCTTTCGCGTTGTCACCCGAGGGGCCGACGGAGAAATTCGCATCCGCGATTACGATTCGCAGGAAGCCCTGCTGAAACGGCATTGCCAGGTCGGCGTGGACGATTGCAGCACCGATCTCGGTCTGCGCGGCCTGCCGGTGTTTCGCGGCCTGATCGGTCCCATGCCTGAGGGCCAGAACGTCATTCGCTACGAATCGCCGGAGGTTTTCGAGACGTTGACGAAGGATTGGAGTTCGGCGAAAGCGCCCCGTCGTCGTTCCCGCGCGCCGGTGACTGCGATTTAGGACGGCAAAACCGGAGGCTTCAACAAAACGCAGTCATTCTGAGCGCAGCGAAGAATCTCATCGTCGTCGGCAAGTGGCACAAGCAGGAGAGATTCTTCGCTGCGCTCAGAATGACAAGATCCCACGTTTGGAATGACGTTGCCGCTTTCGACTGGGCCTTTTCACAGGTTTCTCTCTTTTTCCAGCACGACGTGATTGCCGCGATCGAGAAACTCGACGTGGTTCATAAACGCCCGCATCAGCATGACGCCGCGCCCGCGCGGACAACCTAAATGGCTTGGCTCGGTGGGGTCGGGCAGGCGCGCCGGATCGAAGCCGGGGCCTTCGTCGATGATTTCAACGTGGATCTTTCGCGGCGAAACGCGGCAGGAAAACCGCACGTGCTTCGAGATGTCCTTGGCGTTGCCGTGCGAAATGGCGTTGACCAGGGCTTCCTCGACCGCCAGATCAACGCCGAAGATGTCCCGTTTGCTCCAGTGCAGCGTTTCCAACTGCCGGAGCATATCGCCCAAGAGGCGGCGTCCGGCGTCGGCGTCGCTGGGAATAATGCTGTCGCACTGCCACGTCCATTTTTCGTCAAGCGTAGGCATGACACGAATCAGAAAGCCGCCAAGGCATCGGTCTCGTCATTCCGAATGTCGAACAGGCGGTTGAGTTTGGTGATGGCGAAAACTTCGTAGATTTCCGGCCGGATATTCGACAGTTTCAAAACGCCGCCGTGCGCCTTCATCTTCTTGTCGAGCGTAATGAGTTTGCCCAGGGCGGCGCTGGAGAGAAAATCGACCGAAGAGAAATCCAACAGCAGCTTGTCGTAGCCGTCGGTTTCGACCAGGGCGAACATTTCCTTGCCCAACTCTTGGATGTTGATATCCTCGATGATCTTGCGGTCGCGAAAACGGATCACGGTCACATCGCCGACTCGGTTGAGATCGAAGCGTCGATAAGCGGTCATCACAAGACTCCGGGAGCGAAAACAGCGGTTGCAGGCGGTGCCGATCGGCGGTGCCGATCGTTCAGCGAGCCGCTTGTGCTATCATATCCCCGCCAAGGTGGGTGGTCAAGGGCCGCGCCGGCTTTTTGAGAAGGAGATTAGGATTAGTGGGTAGCGGATAGTGGATAGCGACACTGGCGCCGCCGCCGCTTTTCCACTACCCACTACCCACTATCTTCTAGCCCGGCTTCTTCATCCCGAAGCTGTGCAGCACGAACACGCTGCCGACGGAAATCAACGCCCAGCCGATCCAATCGGGCGGCTGAATGGTCTTCTGGACCATCGGTTCATCCGACTGCGTCACCGTCTGCGTTGTGGCGCTGACGCCAGCAAGGGGATGTCCGGTTCGCTCGGCGAGAAATTGCGTGAATTTGGGCGTAAGCGCGAACGTGTCGACCACGCGAAACTCCGCCCCGAGCAACAGACACAACAAACCCGCAAAGAAAAACTGGTTCCGTGAAATATCCATCATGGCGATAATCCTCCAACGCGCCTTGGTTTTTTATCGAACGCAGCCGCGGCCGTCTCCAGTCGATGCGCCGGAGTAGCGGATTTACCGAAACGATTGCATGGGTTGACGCGATTGTGCCGGGAAGGAGGGATTGGGGATTAGGGATTAGTGATTGGAAGCCGCTTGCGGCTTTTCACCGACCACTGGCCACTAACCACTGGCCGCTGGCGCCCGCCCTCCCAGGCGACAATTGCCACCTGCCGGCTGCCTTTCGGAAAATCCGTAGTATGATTGATGAGAACCAGGAATCAGTTAGGAGCGTATCCATGATGCCGAAACGAGTATTGGTTGTCGATGATTCCATTCTGATGCGTCACCTCGTCAGGGAAACGCTTGCCGTCGACGGATGGGACGTTGTCGCCGAGGCGGCGAACGCCGAGGAGGCCATCGAGAAATATCGGCAATTCAAGCCCGACGCCGTCACGCTCGACATCATCATGCCGGGCACCAACGGGCTGATGGCCCTGCGAATGATCCTCGACCTCGATCCGAAAGCCAAGGTGGTCGTCGTCAGCGCGTTGAATCAGACCAAGCTCATTTCCGAAGCCATTCGCGCCGGCGCCCAAGACTTCATCGCCAAGCCCTTCATGCCCGAACAGTTGCAAAACACGTTGCGAACATGCATAGATCGGGCCAGCGCGGAGTAAGATCGAGACTGGGGATTGGAGAAAGCAAGCCAAGGGAGAAAAGGGGATAGGTCCAATTATTCCAAAACAAAGACTCCCGACCCCTTAAAATCTCGCAAACCGTGACCGACTCGGTGTAACGGACCTCGATCTTATCGCCGCTTATGGTGGCAACTCCAAACTGGGGTGATGGCCATGTCGGCGGGGCCGTGACCGGCACACATGGCTCGGAACCGAGGACCGCGGCCAGAACAACATGTGCAATGCCAATCATAATTGCTTCTCCGTTTTTGAGAACCTAACACTCAAAGGCCAGCAAGGTTTCCTCTCACTTTATGCACCCGCAGACTGCGGCAATTGCGGGCAAATCATTGGCCTAGTCCAACCTGCCATCATGGTGCGCAGCTTCCCGAGGGCTACAAATCTGCTTATTCACTTGCCGTCAACGGGCATGGGGGGCAGACCATCTAGGAAACTCTTGTCACCGGTAATCTTCTCCATCGCCTTGCCGGCGTGATTGCACACGTGGCCTTGAAGGTCAAACACTACGCCCATATCAGTTAAGTGTTGCTTGAGGGCAGGGACAGCGTCTCTTGCTGCTGGTCCCATATCTCCCAAGATGTCGGCTGCGTAGGCGCGGGTGTTGGGACGTTTGTCCGCAAGAAGTTTTACCAACGGCGCAACTGCCTCCGACTTGCCCATGCGTGCAAGGGTTAACGTGGCATCAAAACGGACGCCGCCGTTCTCATCATCCTGAAGTGCGATCAGTCCAGGGATGAATTGCTCGGCTTCTTTTCTTCCCGTGAGATGATCCACTACACCGCGGCGCACGTTCGCATCCTTGTCTCGAAGCAGTCTCGCAACCACGGGGATTGCCTCACTCGGCAGAGGCTTTATGCTGAATAAAGCTGCTACCTCACCAAGGCGGGCCTCTGCATCCTTGTCATTCTGAAGAAGCGTCAGAAGTTTAGGCACTGCTGCAAGCGGTGTTTCGCGGGGGTCTGCATTTGGATACTGACCCTGAAACACGCCGACGGTTGTGCGACGAACTTCCGCATTCGCATCGTCGAGCATTTCTAATAGGGACTCGACTCCTTTCGGCCCACCGGTTCTCAAAGCGAGGGCAGCAGACTGTCGCACTCGGAGCGACTTATCATTCCTCACCACCTTGATGAGCACCGGTATAGACGCCTCCGCCTGCTGTCCCCTGAAGGCGAGGGCACCAGCAGCGTTTAACCGCACTTTTTCATTCTGGTCAAACAACATCTCTGTTAGAGATGGAATGATCTTCGTACTCGCCGCCCTATCAATCCAACCAATGGCGATTTCGGCTTCTATGCGTACGCTAGCATCTTGATCCTTTAATAAGTCACCGAGGGTTGGTACAATGTTTTCCGCCGCCCACTTTTGTGCGACAGGAATATCCGAAGGAGCAGCTCGGCGAGTTCGCATCATTCCGATTTGTCTCAACGTCCGAATGGCTTCTAATCTCGCCGTTGTGTCATATTTGGGTTGTGTTCTCGCAATCCAATAATCCAGGCTCTTGGCCTGATACTCAGGTTCCGGGTCCGTAGCACACACCACACCGCCGATTGCGACGGCCAATAAGACGATTCGGTGCATCATTATTTCCTCCTTTGCGGTCATTCCCGCATCTACTCATCTTGGGAAATGGAAGCGGCAGATGCCCATCCGTGCGAACAAAACTCCCATCGCCCCCCAAGCCGTAAATAGCATAGCCCACGCCCTCGGAAACATTCGCCCAAGCACTGTTGTCTAATTGAAAGACAGTACCTGGGTTATACCAACGTATATAGACGCCACTCATCAACACGAGGGAGTCTTAAGGGGTCGGGAGTCTTTTTTTTGGTTTCTTTTCTATCTCACTTCACGCCGCACGCTTTTTGCGCGCGAAGCAGCACTTCGGCGGCTTTCTTGCGAGCGGTCGCCGCGCCGTCGCCTAAAATCTCGCGCACCCGCTCCGGCTTCGATTCCAACTCGTGCCGCCGTTGGCGCGCCGCGGCGAAATAATCGACCGCCAAATCGGCCAACGCCTTTTTGATCTCGCCGTAGCCGAATCCGCCGCGCTGATAGAGCGCCGCCATCGCCGCGCGCTCCTGGTCGTTGGCGAACAACGAATAGAGCTGATAGAGGTGGTCGGTCGCCGGCTCTTTCGGCTGCTCCATCGGACGCGAATCGGTCACGATCCGCATGATCTGCTTCCGCAGGGCCTTCGGCTCCTCGAAAACCGCCAGCGTGTTGCCGTAGCTTTTCGACATTTTCTCGCCGTCGGTGCCCGGTACGCGGGCCGAACTGTCGAGCACCTTTGCCTTCGGCATCACGAAAGTTTCGCCGAAGAGATGATTGAAACTCGCCGCCAAATCGCGGCACACCTCGACGTGCTGCGTCTGATCCTCGCCGACCGGCACCAGATCGGAGTCGTAAACCAGAATGTCGGCCGCCATCAGCACGGGATAGGCAAACAGGCCGGCGTCGGCCGTCAGGCCCTTGGATTTTTTGTCCTTGAAGGCGTGGCAGCGTTCGAGCAAGCCCATC
>CAZWNM010000218.1:0-5151 GCA_964635765.1 uncultured Planctomycetaceae bacterium
GATTTTCCTCGCCGGCCGCGTCGTCGACCACTGCCCAATGACGTCGGTCGACGCCGGGCCGCGATTTTCCCGGGATTTTGGAGGCAAATCCTTAACGATGCTCATATTCCCAACAATCGGTTGACGCTTGCCAACAGCCGGTCCATGGCGAACGGCTTGCGAATGTAATCATCGACGCCCAAGGTTTCGGCGTAGGCTTTGTGCCGGCCGCCTTCGTTTGCCGTCACCATGATGATCTTTGTCGGCACGGGCCGGGTGCGTCGCAACTTCTCCAATACCAGAAAACCGCTTCGCTTGGGCATCATCATGTCGAGAATAACCAAATCGGGGTTTTCCCGCTCCGAAAGGGCCAGACCCTGATTGCCGTCCCGGGCAATCAGCACCTCATGCCCTTCGGCCTCGAGCGCGATGCGCATCGAGTCGATGATTTCGCGGTCGTCATCGACCAGGAGAATCCGCTTGCGGGGCTTTGCGGAGCTTTCGGCCGTTTTGTTTTCATCGCCCGCCATTTTGTTTTCATCGTCCATAGTGCAATAACCTCGGAGAAAACGGATATTTGGGTATAAACTTCCGGCCCCCGCCGCTTGTTCGCCCGTTTGTTCGCCGCAGCCCACGAAACTGTAATAAGTAGCCCATAACGCGCCCGTTGGCAAGGGGGGAGCTTCGTTCGACCGCGCTGGTCGTTCCAATTCGTCCGCGGCACAGCCACGCCGTTGCCCGCGAAACCGGCTGGAATTGCAAGTGATGGAACAATTCGCCATAATGGTGCGTAATCGTCGGGCTTGGCGTGTGACACGCAAAAACGGTCAACCGAAACCCCTCGTTCCGCACAAAAGGCGCAAACGATCATGGAGTCGCGGCCTGAAGGCAGCCAGTGTGGTCCGTCGAAGCCGAGTTCCATCTCTTCGACGCTTCTGGATCAACTTCGGGCACGCCGCCCCGAGGCGTGGCAGCGCATGGTGCGTCTTTACGGGCCGGTGACGTATCGGTGGTGCCGCCGGTCGAATCTGACGGCCGAAGACGCCGCCGATGTGGTTCAAGACGTGCTTTCCGCCGTGCTGATTCACCTGCCCGACTTCCGTCGCGATCGTGCTGCAGATAGTTTCAGCGGCTGGCTCGCCACGATCACCCGCAACAAGGTTCGGGAGCTCTATCGGCGGCGGTACGGCAAGGTCGAAGCCCGAGGCGGCAGCACGGCGTTGCGTCAGATGGCCGAAATCCCCCAACCGCCGGAACTTTCGATTTCGGAGCAAAACATCCAGCCTGACGCCCAATCGGCCGCGTGTCTGTCGCGCGGGGCGTTGGAAATGATCCGGGCGGAGTTCGAGCCTCGCACTTGGGAAGCATTTTGGCGGGTCAGCGTCGATGGCCAATCGCCCGGCAATGTCGCTTCCGATTTAGGCGTGAACGTTGCGGCGGTCTACAAGGCCAAATCGCGTATTTTGGCCCGGCTTCGACAGGTGCTTTCGGAATTGCCGGAATAGCAAAGGTAGGGTGTGTCGAGCGCAGCGAGCCACCCCAAAAACTGGTCGGTCCGTCTTGGTGGGGCTCGCTTCACTCGACCCACCCTACTTGGGGGCATTCCAAATGGTGTCAGACTCGCGCATTCTATGTATAGGGGGATTTGGTCGTTCCGAAGTCGTAAAAACTGACACGGGGAGATTCCAATATGGTCGCTACCGTCTGCCCAAGCCGGGAAACGCTTCTTCAATACTCCATCGGATTGCTTTCCAACGAGCAACGCGACGCCCTGGACGCCCATCTGGATGGCTGCCCCGATTGCCAAGCGATGATCGGAACGCTGGACGACGCCGCCGATACGTTGGTCGAGCGTTTGCGAACGCCGCCGAGCAATGAATCCTTTGGGGCCGAGCCGCAGTTGCACGACGTTTTGGCCGCCGCCGCGATGCCTGCCTTGGATGGGGTAGCAGTTAAACTGCCACCCCAACACTCAACGGAATACTCCGGCACGACGGAAATGCCAATGCCAAAAATGCTCGGAGAATATCAACTCCTCGAAGAATTGGGACGCGGCGGCATGGGCCGAGTCTACAAGGCGTTGCACACAAAACTCGATCGCATTGTCGCCCTGAAAATTTTGCCGCGCAGCCGCGTCGGCGACCATCGGGCGATTGTCCGCTTTGAACGCGAAATGAAAGCCGTCGGCCGGCTCGCGCATTCGAACATCGTGCAAGCATTCGACGCCCGGGAAATCGACGGCACGCCCGTGCTCATCATGGAATTCGTCGATGGCCTCGATCTGGCGGACATTTCCCGCCGCTTGGGACCGCTGCCGACGGCCGATGCGTGCGAGCTCGTGCGACAAACGGCCGTGGCGTTGCAATGCGCCCACGAACACGGCCTGGTCCACCGCGACATCAAGCCGTCGAATATTATGTTATCCCGATCCGGCGAGGTGAAATTGCTGGACCTTGGGCTTGCCCGATTTTATGACGCGGGCCAGGAACAGCGGTCCGTGGCCGGTGGGCAAGAACAGTGGCCAGTGGGCAGTGGCCAGTGGGCAGTGGAGGCGATTGGCAACTTGGCCGACTCCACTGTTGGGATGGCAGTTGAGCTGCCATCCCATCGTGTGGCACGCGACGAAACGACCGGGACGGGCCAGGCGATGGGCACGGCCGACTACATGGCCCCGGAACAGGCGGCCGACAGCCGCACGGTCGATATTCGCGCCGATCTCTACAGCTTGGGCTGCACGCTTTACAAGTTATTGAGCGGCCATGCGCCGTTCAGCGGCCCGGAGTATCGCGGCACGCTCGAAAAGCTCAACGCCCACGTCCATCAGCCGATTCCGCCGATTCGCCAAATTGTTCCGAAATTGCCGGAACGTCTGGCGATGGTTTTAGATCGTCTATTGGCCAAAAATCCCGCCGATCGTTTTTCGACGCCATCGGAAGTGGCCGAGGCGATTTTGCCGTTTTGCCACGGGTCCGATCTGCCCGAGTTGCTGCAATGTGCGCTCAAGTCACCTCTCCCGTCGGGCGCGGAAGTCGCTCGGTCCCCTCGCCCACTGGGAGAGGGTCAGGGCGCGGGCCTTGCGGCTTCGCACGGCTGGCGGTTCTTCGTCCTCTGTATCGTTGTTTCGTTATTGATCGGCGGCTTCGGTTTCGCCCTGGGGGTTTTGGTCACAATCAAGAAAGACGGGAAGGAAACAACACTTGATGTGCCAGCAGGTTCTCACACGGTCATCGACGAGCATGGAAATCCAACCGTGAGCATTCCGGGCAAACAGCCGGCCCTCGGCAATCCTGTGGTCGAATTGAAGGCTCTGGAAGGCCCGTGGAACGTGATGCGTATCGAGAAGGGGAAGCATGCACGGCTCCAGAATGCCAGTCTCATTTTGTTTCATGTGTGGGGGGCGTGTGATATGTTGGATTTGAAGGGTGGAACCCATCAGTCGTATGGCTACAGTATCGATCCGACGAAAGCACCCAAAACGATCGATCTTTTCAACTTCAAATCAGAAGGCCAGCGTGGAGAAACGACCGCACAGGGTATTTATGAGCTCGACGGCGAACACTCGAAGATTTTTCTAAGGGAGCATTTCCGCTCGTTGGATAACGACCAGCGGCCGAAAAGTTTCGCGGTTGAGCCAAATTCAGCGGATGTTTTATACGTCCTCGAACGCGAACAACCTTCGGCCGACGATAAACTTCTTCAAGGCGATTGGGATGTTGCAACTCAGGTTGATGATGGCAAATCGGATATTAAGGATCCATTCCAAAAAATGTCAAAAGTCCGATTTGGCGATCACGACGTTGTCACATGGTATAATGGTGCTCCAACTGGAGGAAAGTATGCATTGGAGGCAACGAAGCGACCGTCGCGGATTACGATGTTTACCGGCGAATGGGTGCAGACCGACAAGATGTTTAATGTTTGTCCAGCTTTTCTGGTCGGCATCTACAAGTTCGACAGCGACCGGCTGACCATCGCGTACCGCAAGGGCGGCCCGCCGCCGGAGAAGTTTGAATCTATCCCCGGCTCCGGTGTCACGCTGTTGACGCTTAAAAAGCTGAAGCCGACGGCCGGCGTTTTGTCGCCGCCCGATGATGCCAAAAAGACAACTGGCACGCCTCACCCCAGCGCTGGCCAAACCGGCGGCACGATGACGGACAATGAAAAACTGTCGGTTTTGGCCCAATTGCGTCAAACGACCGTCAAACGAGCCGAAATCATGCGGAGCGGTCAGGCCAGTTTCACGTTTACCGATAAGATGTGGCGGCTCGGATATAAAGAGAAGCGGAATTCCGATCCATCGGCAAGCAACGGGCAGAGAAAAATCTACTTTGATGGAGACAATTTCCGCATGGATGAAGAAAGTTGGGGGCCAAGGACAAGTATTCTCCTCGACGACAAAGGCCGCAAAAAAAGCTCGACTGTCAATCTTCATGCCGATACGAAAAAACACGTCATTCTGACAAAGAACTGGGTGGCGGAATTGGTCGAAGATGACAACAGCATTATTCGACTTGGAAATCCTCCCGGAGATTTTCGCTTGGATCGTTTCGACTCGAAATTGATGTCCAAAACATGGGTCGCCGATCCAGATCGGCTGAATATAAAACAGGTGAACTACGAGGGACGCACGTGCTACCGGCTTGAGGAAGTTCATCAGAGCGCAGGCTTGCGCGGCGTGCAAATTATCGACCCGGGGAGAGATTTTGTCCTCCTGCGGCGGGAAGCCTATTTCGACAATGCGACCGGGGGAGGACGCGAAAAGCACCGCGAGGATTATCCTTTCCAGGCTTATACATTGGATTACCGAAAGGACGCCGGCACGGGCGTTTGGCTGCCGGTCAAGTGCGTGGAACAGCAGTTTGAGACGCTTCCATTGACCGAAGATCGCAAGCCGACGCTGGATAGGGAGGCGACAATGGAGTTTGCCGACTACTCGTTCAGCAAGCCTCCGGCCAAGGTTTTTACGCTATATGACCTGAGCCTGTCGGGAGCCACCCGACTTCGCGACAGCCGAAATGGCCATCCGGAGGGCGATTGGTACACCTTGCCAAATTTGCCGTCCGATCTGGCGGAAGAGTGGAGCAAGGGTGCAGCCGCGGTAGGGGCGTTCTGAATCGCGTCAGCGAGCCGATTGTAAAAGCGTCCCGGCAAAAAAACGTCAACGACGCAATG
>CAZWNM010000219.1:0-5146 GCA_964635765.1 uncultured Planctomycetaceae bacterium
GGTGGGGGGGGCATCACCGGATTGCCTTCACCCGCCTGGATCGATTTCTCTGATCCTGGGCATGATCGTGCTCTGCGCGCTCGCGCCCGGTTGTGCCCACCGCCGCCTCGAGATCAATACCGTCAAGCAAGCGCAGACCGTCGTCGAACTCGAGTACCAGCAAATCCTGAACAACCTGGCCATGTTTTGCCTGAACCCGGCTGCACTGCCAAGCCTGGCAACGATGAAGACCGGTGCCACGCAGGTTGGTGACACTGGTACGCTTGGCTTCCTCGGTGTCACCGGCAACAAAGGGACTTTCGGCAATCAGCTTTTGGCGAATCGCTTGGCGAAAGAATTGTTTGGCGATACCGGAACGTCGGCGAATAGTGTTGTCGGCCAGCTTTTCATGCGCCGATAACCACGTTCTCCACTGTGCAGCATCGTCCGCCGTGATTTCGTGCAACGGCTTCTCCGCGCCGAAGTATTCAACGAGACAACGCCGGGTGTGGCCGTAGACCGTCGCCGTCGATCCCTTCACGTCGGAACGGCTTGCAACGTAGCTGTCGAGGAAGGTTTTCAGCGTAGACCTCGCCTGTTTGGCAATCAGCCCGACCTTCGCCAGCTTATCGGACATCGCGCTATCGAGGGTGGCCAGCCATCGGCTTGTTTCATCGTCGGGTGACTGGCCGGATAGCAGGGCCGAAACGAGGTTTTCGACCTTCATCTTGACGCCTTCCGCAAGCCGTTGCGACATTTTGCCAAGCCGGACGGTTTTCCGCTTTCCATCGGGAGCTACAAACAGAATCCGCCGCAATCCGCCGGGTTCTTTTCCGATGCTTGCCATGATTACTTGCCTTTCGTTTTGACAACGATATGGAGGTCGAGATATTCGCCCAACGTATCCAAGACTGGAATCGACAGTCCGCCGTTGCCGCCCATGAATCGGCATAGCGTAGCTTGGTCGATACCCGTATCCTTGCTAATCTGGTATCGGGTTTTGCCGCAGGCGTCGATAGCCCGCCGCACTTGTTCGCTCAATTTGATTGTTTTGTGTTTCATCGGTTTTTATCCTACAGCCTAATTGTAAAATTGTCAAGTACCACTATTTTCTTTTTTCCTTCGTACCGTTTCGCACTCTTTCGCAATCACGCCTTGCCCATCTTGTCACCCTCCCAAAGCCCCTAGGACGCTGATCTATAGTCCATTGTCGCCGACGTGTTTTGATTCATCCATGCCGCCAGAGTCGCAATGTTCGCCGTCCTGGGAGGTCGGTTTCGTCCCTGCCACCAATTCGCGGGCTTCGCGCCACCTTCGCCGCGCCGCAGTGAATAACAGCCGAGAGACATATCGGCCGGCGCGGGTATGGTCCCCGGCCATGATGATCGGAACACCCTGAGCAATCCAGCCGAGTGCCGAGCCGATCGCCGCCGCCGGCGTGACCCTCGATTGCCATTCCCCGGCTTCGAGGTCGGCCCATGACGCCTCGATGATGATGGCGCGAACCGGGTAGGCAATCAGCCGTTGGACTTCGCGGTCGAATCGCTCCCGATGCTGGCCGACGCAACCCAGGAGGTCCGGCAGAGACTTCCTTTCGACGGCCACGATGGATTCCAAACCCTGGACGCTGTAGTCCCCGGTGGTCAGCGTGCCCGCCACGGTCTGCAAGGGCGACAAGTCGAGCGGCAATTGCTCCCGGCTGTCGATGATCGCGGTCACATTCTCGGGCTTCAACTCTGAGGGAATGTTAGAACGTGTCACTGTAGCCCTCCTCTGCCGCCGCCTCTTGAAAGAGCGAATTCACGTCATCAGAATATGGCGGTATTTCATCGACCCCATCGACCCCATGCGCCCCCATCGCTGTTTTGCAGGGGTTTTCGTCGATACCGCTCATCGACCCCGCATCGACCCCATCGGCCTCGCTATCGACCCCATCGACCCCAAAAAGCCCTCGTTTTTCAGGGGCGGGGACGCTGGGGACGCTGGGGACGCAAGAATCTCCGACTTTTCCAAGGATGATGTTGCGGCGTTTTTCATTGCCACGCCCGGTCGATCCAAACTGTACATCGACGCCGACCGCCCGGAGGTTGGGGGCAAGTCTTTTCAGGACGCCGGATAGTGTCCTGCTCGATTGCGGCCAGCCCTTTTGACGCTTGACACGATCATCGGCCTGTTGCTCCAATTCCCCCAGGAGGTCGCCTGCCGTGCCGGTCCAGTACGATGTTGTCGCCATGTAGTCCATGACGGACTTGCCGATGGGGGAAGATTCCAACGCAAGCTCGTTGCCTGCCGCCCGGTTGCCGCTGTAGGCTTCGATGAACTCGCCCGGCTGTAGGCCGACGCCGGTTTCCGCCGCCGTGGCCCAAAGGGCGAAGTCGGCCATGCGAGGAAGTCGCGCTAGTTTCGTTGACGACAGATTCCGCAAGGCGACGGATACCGCGTCACAGAGTACCCCCAGCATTCGCGGCGCCGCCTCGTTGAACTCCCGCCATATCTCGGTTTCCGGTCGCCGCCTGTCTTCCGGGATGTTGGGCAACGTGACGATCAAGGAGCGGTCGAGTAGGTCGCCGCGCGTGGCTAACTCCTCGATTCCCGTCAAGATAACCGGCCTCTGTGCGTCGAAAATCGTCTCTTCGTCATTCTCGTAAAGTGTGCGCGTCGAAAACCCGCCGCCTGTACTGAGACGGCATAAGCCATCGGACAGCCAACCGCTGATATGACTGAGGTTATCGAGGGCAACGACCCAGCCGTTATTTGCGGCAATCATTAGGTCGCGCGGTTCCTTGGGTTCGCTACGCATTGGGGCAGTGTTCGGATCGACCAGAGCGCGAATCTTTCGGGCCGTGGTAGTCTTGCCGGCACCTTGTTCCGCGTACAGATTCAGGATCGGGAATGGCCCCTTGGGACGCAATGCCGCCAGTAGCCAGCCGACCAGCAACGGCCACTCATTCTCGCCGATGTTAAGCTGCCGATGCAACTCTTCAACCGTGCCGCCCGATACCGGCGTCGGCAACGGGAGCATGGCCTTGCATCGGCGGAACTTGATCGGCAAATTATTGACCACCTGCCAGCCGTTCGCCGTGATTGCAACCGCCTGCCACTCGGGATTACACAAGTCCAGATAGATATTATTCTCACGCTCCGCAAGGCGAAGATGGACTGGATATTCGCGTCCGTCAAACATCGCTTTGCCTTCCAAAACGACGATAGCATCTTGAACGGACTGCGCATTCGCGGCCGACTTGAACTTGCGATAGTGTTCCCGCTGTAGCCACCGCCGGAAGGAACTGCTTTTGATTGGCCAATGCTCCCGATGTTCGCCGACGATGGGACTAATGTATCCAACGCCGTCCGGGCTGTGCCACTTTTGCAAGCCCTCGGTCAAGTCGATCAAGCCCGATGCTTGCGAACGTGTCTTAGCCTTCTTGGCCTTTTTCGGCTTTGCGGACTGGGCAGGCGTGGTATCGTTTTCCGTAACGCAATCTTTGTCGATGGTGTCACTCATCACTTTTTATTCTCCTCTCGCATCTCCCGGAGGCCGCAAACAATGCTCTTTTTCCAAAGCGTGAATTTCGCAGCTTCTACAGTAATTTTTTCATGGAAACCAATCGCGCGGCAACCGCTGGGGAAGTAAAGCTCCCGGTAGCATCGCGGCATGGTGCCCTCATGGTATTCGTCGATCATGTTGGCCGTTTCGCCATCTTCCATCTCGACGAAAAGTCTGTTGAAAAAATGCACGTCGATGTTGTCGTCGGCGTAGACTTGAACGAGTCCATTCCCCAGCATTTCGACAAGCACCTTTTCGCGCGGCACAATCGGACGGCGTGTTGACGCCTTTGGGCGAGGAAGTGATTTACTTGGCATCTTGCCCTCCCTCGATTCCAGCGATGAACCGCCGCAGCGATTCGGGATTGTAGAGAACTCGGCTACCGATCCGCGCACAGGGGATGGACCCACGGGGTACGGTCATGCTCCACAAAGTCTTTTCACAGACGGACAAGGCGCGGGCCGCCTCGCGGGCCGACAAGAGTAACTTGGGATCGCAAACAGTAGACATTGCAAAACCTATCGTGTTATTGGTTTGAGGCTCGCAAACACGCAAGCCGTATACACGATGGTCCAGCGTTCGGAATTATTTTGCCGAACACTGTGCGAATAGTAAGAAAACGCTTAGAAAAGCGTGGTTCCGTAAGAAAAAGAAAATTGCGAGGTGTTCGGTATTTTATATCGAACGATCGAACACCGAACGGCTACTCATCATCGTCTCGGCATCCTTCGCCGGGCGGATTGTCTCCGTACAGAAGAGACGGAGAGTATTCGTCATTCAGCATTTTTAACGACATGATAAGTTTTGATGTGTCACGGCACATATTGCAGTACCGCTTATGACCGTCTTTCTTTTTCCTGCCCTCACCCTTTCCATACTTCTTGTTGAAAAACGCGGACACAGTAGACGCGGACACATTGGCTTGCCGGTTCAATTCCCGGACTCCGATAGGTTCCTGATTCAGACAACTTCCGTCCTGATACTCATGGTGTAGCGTGAGCGCCGCAATGATCTTGGCCTTCGCGTCGCCCTTGCACGTCGATTCCTTTGACCGTAGCGCGCCCACGCGCTTCTTGTCGGTCGCCTTCCCGGTCGCGTCCGCCAGCACTGTCGCCCGTTCGGTGCGGTCACATTCGTCTTTCAGTTGCGCAGACACGCCAGTTAGGTTAAAAGAAATACCTTCCGCTGCCGCTTTTATTACGGCATCCCAATGTCGTTCAATTTGCTCAGAGTCAATGCGAATCTTGCTAATATCATCGGACAGCAACCTTTCGGGCAGTCCCGGCCCCGACACATTTATGCCGTTAGCAGCATACATTATTTGCGTGAATATGTACTGTGCGTCCTTGAGGGCTAGCTGATGGTAGGACACACAATTTTTCTGCCGCAGGTCATCGGGCAATATGGGATACCGGCTGGCAAATTCGCTAAGAACGGGGGCCTTGTTGAGCGATTCAATGGTGTCTTGAAGGTTATTTAAGCCAGCAACAAAATACCGAACCTTCGTATCGAACTGGATGGTTCTTGGGTCGCAATCCGGGAAATGCCAGAGGAGTGTGGATTGTTTGTCACGGGGCGCGTAAAACCGGCCACGTAAGGGCGCGTTAAAACCGGCCACTT
>CAZWNM010000220.1:0-5107 GCA_964635765.1 uncultured Planctomycetaceae bacterium
CCTTGGTTAAGCGAAGCAGAGGGGCGTGAATGGCGAACTTCAGCCGGCCCTCCACGCCCGCCTTCGTCGCCAGATTGGCCATGGCCGCAAAGGCGTCCAAATACTCTGGCCGACAGTCGGGGTATCCGCTGTAGTCGATCGCGTTGACGCCCAAAAAAATATCGGCCGCCCCCAGCGTTTCGGCGTAGGCCAATGCCAGCGACAGAAAAACCGTATTCCGGGCCGGGACGTACGTGATCGGGATGCCGTGGGCCATTTCGTCGGCCGGCCGATCCTTGGGCACGTCGATGGCGGCCGTCAGCGCGCTGCCGCCGAACTGCGCCAGATCGACCTTGAACACGACGTGTCGCCGAACGCCCAGCGCTCGGGCGACTCGCGCGGCCGCCTCCAACTCGAACCGATGCCGCTGGCCATAGTCGAACGAGAGGGCGTGGAGCGAGAATCCTTGGCTTTTGGCGATGGCGGCCGTCGTGGCGGAGTCAAGCCCCCCGGATAAAAGGACGACCGCCGGCTTTTCTGCTTTGTTGATAGTCATGGTTGTGTTCAATCACCCCCCTTTCCCCGAACACTCTATCATGCCACAATAACGGATGAAAGAAAAGATGTCGTGGAGGAGTCGCGTTCGTGGAAGAAAACGCTCGTGCCATTTTAGAGACGTTCGACAATTCGTATCCCGAACGGGAATATACGATCGAGATCGTGTGTCCCGAGTTTACGTCGGTATGTCCGAAGACCGGCCAGCCCGACTTCGGCACGCTGACGATCGAATACGTGCCCGGCGCGAAATGCATGGAGTTGAAAAGCCTGAAGTTGTATCTTCAGCAGTATCGGAATGAAGGCGTATTTTACGAGAACCTGACGAATCGGATACTCGACGATCTCGCGGCCGTGCTGCATCCGCGGCGATTGGCGCTCACGGCGTCGTTTTCGGCGCGCGGCGGAATCACGACGCGGGTCACGGCGGTGTTTCAAGGTCGCAACGAGCATTAGTGGCTAGTGGCTAGTGGTTAGCGGCTAGTGAAAGCCGCCAAGCGGCTTTTCTAACCGCTGACCGCCGCCCACTCGCCACTAACCAATAGCCACTAACCACTAGTTCAGCCATGCCCGACCAACCACGCATTATCCTGTCCGGTTTTTCCGACGAAGCCGCCAACCAGAAGACGGCGGAACAACAGTTCGCCGCGTTCGCCGCGTTAGGATTGCAGTATTACAGCTTGCGATTCATCGACGTCGGCGAAGGCGTGAAGAACGTCATGCACTTGACGACGGCGGAGATTCAGAAAATCCGCAAGCTGCAAGACGAGTACGGCTTGAACGTTTCCTCGATCGGTTCGCCGATCGGCAAAGTGAAGCTCCGCGACGTGGCCGACGGCACGAAAAACGCATTCGTGCCGTTCAAGAAATATCTCGGCCGCGAGGTGAAAAAAGCGTGTGATTTGGCGCATCGGTTCGAGGCCAAGCTGATTCGCGGTTTTTCGTTCTATCCGCCGCGCGGCGTGGAGCAGAACGAGTATCTGCCGCAAGTCGTGGATCAATTGGGGCAAATCGCCGAGGCGTGCCTCCGCGCCGATCTGACGTTCGGCCTCGAAATCGAGGCCAATTTGGTCGGCAGCACGGGCCAGGTTATGGCCGAACTCTACAACCAAGTCAATCATCCCGGCATGTTGCTGATTTTCGACGCCGGCAACATTTTGACGCAAGGCTACTCGCCGGCGGAATTGTTCGAGCAGTATTTGGCGATGAAGCCCGGCCTGGGATGGATGCACATCAAGGATTATCGCAGTCCGGCGAGCGAAACGGGGCCGGCGCCGTCGCCGCTGCATCCGGTGAATGAAGACGCCTTGAAGCATTTCGTGCCGGCCGACATCGGCGACGGCGCGCACGAGGCGATTTTGCGCGATTTCAGCCGCGTGCTGCCGGCCGTCGAGCGAAAGCTCCGCCGTCGCGGCATTCCCGGCGTATTTTTCGATCTCGAACCCCACCTAAAAGGCGGCGGTCAGTTCGGCGGATTCAGCGGCCCCGACGGCATGGGCGTCGCGTTGCGCGCGCTCTGCCGCGTGCTGGACTACACCGGCATCGATTACCACCTCCGCGATTTCGCCGATGTTCAAGCCGCTCGCGGGTTTTAGGGTCCGTTAAGAGCAACCGCCGGATTAACGGCTGGCTTCGGTCCCCTCTCTCAAAGGGAAAAAAACGGCCGGCGAAACCGTCTCGCAAAATGTCTTGCCCCGCTCCTTGAACGTGTCCGCAAGATGCAGTACAATAAATAGATTCGCACCTACGGGTTTTTCGAAACTGCATTGATGTCAAAAAACTGGGTCGAACACCTTGGGTGTGCAACACTCGCTGATGGTTTCTCGAAAAATTAAAGCTGCGACGTACTTCTGACCGTTTAACCCGCGAACCAGATTCGCCTTGGAGATGTCAGATGCCAGTGTCCGCGGAAGATGTCAAGTGTGCCGGTTGCCGCGAGGCAACCGAAGAACAACTCCTTGTCCAGCTCGACGATGTGTTGCAGGAATACGTCGATGTGCCGGGTTCGCTCATTCCCGTCTTGCAGATCGCCCAGGGGATGTTCGGTTATCTGCCGGAGACGGCGCTCAAGAAAATCGCCGCCGCGCTCGGCAAGCCGTATAGCGAAGTGGCCGGCGTCGTCGGTTTTTATTCCTTCTTCACCACCGTGCCGCGCGGCAAGCATCTTGTGCGCGTTTGCTTGGGCACCGCCTGTTACGTTCGCGGCGGCAAACAGGTGCTCGCGTCGCTGAAAGACCTGCTGAAAATCGAGGTGGGCGAAACCACTTCCGATCGGCAATTTTCGCTCGACATCGGCCGCTGTTTCGGCGCCTGCGGCCTTTCGCCCGTCATTATGATCGACAACGACGTGCATCAGCGGGTCAAACCGGCTCGACTGGCCAAACTCCTCGATCCCTACCGCGAGAACGGCACGGCAAAAGACAGCAATGACAATGGCAACAGCAACGGTAATGGCAACGGAGGGCACGCGGAATGACCCAACGCATCGCTAACGCATCGGAACTCTCGGCTTTGCGCGACGCCGTTCGATCGCAAGAATCGACGGCTGCGGCGGCCGGCCGCAAAACCATCCGCCTCTGCGTGGGCGCCAGTTGTATCGCCTCCGGCTCCTTGAAGATCAAGGAATCGCTCGAACGCGAGTTGGCCGAACGCGGCATGACGGAAAACGTCGCAATCGTCGGCGTCGGCTGCCTGGGGCCATGTTCCGGCGGACCTTCGCTTACGATCGGCGATGTTTTTTACGAACAGCTCTCGCCGAACGACGCCAAAGACATCGTCGTCGAGCATCTCGGCCGCGGTCATGTCGTCGAGCGGCTCACGCACAAGCGGGCCGACGGCCGCGCCATGCCGAACGCGGCCGATATGGATTTTTTCAAGCGGCAGAAAAAAATCCTCCTGCGCAATTGCGGCACGATCGATCCGCAACGGATCGACGCCTATATCGCCGTCGACGGCTATCGGGCGCTGGCTGAAACGCTTTTGCAGAACAAGCCCGACGCCGTGATTGAAACGATGCGGATTTCCGGCCTTCGCGGCCGCGGCGGCGCCGGATTTCCGACGTGGCGAAAATGGAAATTCACGCGCGAAGCGCCGGGCGACCGGAAATTCGTCGTCTGCAACGCCGACGAGGGCGATCCCGGCGCGTTCATGGACCGCAGCGTGCTGGAAGGCGACCCGCACACGGTGATCGAGGGCATGGCCATTGCCGCCTACACAGTCGGGGCCTCGCGCGGCTTCATTTACGTCCGCGCCGAATATCCGCTGGCCGTCGAGCGATTGAAAATTGCGTTGAGCCAAGCCAGGGAAAGCGGCCTGTTGGGCAATAATATCCTCGGATCGAACTTCAGTTTCGACGTGGAAATTCGCATGGGTTCCGGCGCGTTTGTTTGCGGCGAGGAAACCGCGCTGATGACCTCGATCGAGGGCAATCGCGGCGAGCCGCGCCCGCGCCCGCCGTTTCCGGCCGTGCAAGGACTTTGGGCCAAGCCGACGGTTCTCAATAACGTCGAAACCTACGCGAACGTGCCGGGCATTATCCGCAACGGCGGCCCCTGGTTCGCCGCGCAAGGAACTGAAAAAAGCAAGGGCACGAAAGTTTTCGCGTTGGCCGGGGCCATCAAGAATTCCGGCTTGGTCGAAGTGCCCGTCGGCACGCCCCTCGGCGATTTGATCTATGACATCGGCGGCGGCATTCCCGGCGGAAAAGAGTTCAAGGCGGCTCAAATCGGCGGCCCCTCGGGCGGCTGCATCCCCAAGCAACATCTGAACGTCCCGCTCGACTATGAATCGCTCTCCGAGCTCGGCGCCATCATGGGCTCCGGCGGACTCATCGTCATGGACGAAGACAGTTGCATGGTCGATGTCGCCCGCTATTTCCTCGAATTCGTGCAGGAAGAATCGTGCGGCAAGTGCGTCCCGTGCCGCGTGGGCACCAAGCGAATGTTGGAAATCCTCAATCGCATTTGCGAAGGCCACGGCGAAGAGGCCGACATCGACCGGCTCATCGAACTCGGCGAAATGGTCAAGGACACGTCGCTTTGCGGCCTTGGCCAAACCGCCTCCAATCCCGTGCTCTCCACGATTCGCCATTTCGGTCAGGAATACATCGAGCACATCCGCGACAAGCATTGCAGGGCGGGCGTGTGTCCGTCGCTGGTCAACGCTCCGTGCGCCAGTGCGTGTCCGGCGAATGTCGATATTCCCGGCTATGTGTCGCTGGTCGCCGAAAAACGCTATGCCGAAGCCCTCCGCCTGCATCGCGAGCGAAACCCCTTCGCGGCCGTTTGCTCCCGCGTGTGTTTCCACACCTGCGAGGACAAATGCCGCCGCTCGACGCTCGACGAGCCGGTTTCCATTCGCGGCATCAAGCGGTTCATGGTCGATCAGGAGGTGACGATCCAACTGCCCGAGGTGCGCGAAAATAGCGCGAACGCGAAACGAAAAATCGCGATTATCGGCGCCGGGCCGTCGGGCCTTTCGTGCGCGTATTTCCTCGCCCGCCTGGGCTATCGGCCGCAAGTGTTCGAGTCGGAGCCGCGCCCCGGCGGAATGCTCGTGCAAGCGATTCCCGCCT
>CAZWNM010000221.1:0-5090 GCA_964635765.1 uncultured Planctomycetaceae bacterium
TGGCCGAGGACCGCCAGAAATGCCTCGACGCCGGCTGCGACGACTACGCCACCAAACCGATTGAACGGCAGAAGCTCCTGGCCACGGTCGCCCGTTGGCAAGACCGCGCATCTGGCGACAGCCCCCTCGAAACCGGCGGAAGCCAGGCGGCGTTGACAGCACGTTGAGGGGTGGTAAAATCGCGGGGCAGCCAATGGGGATACGTCCAATATCAGTGCCGCGACCCATTCGCCCTTTGCGCCCGTTCATGGGCGTTGTCCGCGAAGCGGTAATAGGCCCGTGCTTTAGCACGGGTTGAGGGACGCCGCCCAATCATCTTGTTTTTCTATCGGTGCTGTCACGCCCGTTCAGGGGCGTCCTGCCGGTCGGATTCCAGGAGGTCGTAAACGGACCTGACAATTTCAGCGTTTCGCCCGCGTCCGAACCAGGTGAACGCCGGGCCGAATACCGCCCGGTGGCGGACAAGGGGCATGAATGCCCCTGTAACACGGCGGATGCGACGGGATTTTCACATTTCCACAGGCGTAAGCGCCTTGTTGTCGAACAAATCGGTTGAGTTATTCCATCGCTTTTCGCTCTCGAAGCACGAGCGAAAGCAACAGGCCGACGGCGAGAAATCCGGCGCTCGTGAAGAAGGAGTAGATCGGCGCGTTTTTGGGACACGCGGCGATGACCTGCGGGCCGACAATGCCGCCGGCCGACCACGCCGTGAGAATCAGCCCGTAGGCCGCCGCCATGCGACGCGGTCCGAAGGCGTCGAGGATCAGCGAGGGCATCGTTCCGAACCCGCCGCCGTAGCAAAGGAGCACGTAGCAAATCAACGCTCCGAAAAGCCACGGATTTCCAACGACGGTCAATGCGGCGAAGACGGCCAACTGCGAACCGAGCATCAGCCGGAACGCCGGCAATCGCCCGACGCGGTCGGAAAGCGCGCCCCAAAACATGCGGCCGACACCATTGAACACGGCTGTCACGGCGATCAGCCACGCGCCGTAGGAAACGAGCGTTTCCGGCGAAAGGGTCGGGTCGAGGGCGTGCCAAAGGTTTTGGAAGATCGGCGATTGGAAGCTGATGATGGAAATGCCCGCCACGATGTTGCAGAAAAAAATCATCCAGATTGCGGCGAACTGCGGCGAGTAAATCGCAATGGGCGGCGAGGCGGCGATTGGGGTGGATGGCGCCGTGACGCTTGGCGTGGAGATATTTTGTCGTGCGGCGACGGGCATCCAGCCGGCCGGCGGATTGCGGAGGAACATGGACCCCAACAACGTCGCCGCCGTGAAACCGATGCCGAGACACGCGAACACCAGCGGCAGATTGTCGTGCGACCACAGGCACAGCACGGGAGCGACCAATTTGCTCATCAGGAGGGCGCCGAAGCCGAAGCCCATGATGACCAAGCCGGTGGCAAGTCCCTTTTTGTCGGGAAACCATTTGGCAACGGTGGCGACCGGCGTGACGTAACACAGACCGAGACCCGTTCCGCCGACCGCTCCGTAGCCGACATACAGCAAGAGCAGCGAATGCCATTTGAGTGCGGCGGCGGCCAGCAGGTAGCCCGCGCCGAAAAGAACGCTGCCGACGACGGCCAAGCGTCGCGGTCCGAATCGCGGGAGTTTCGTGCCGCCCCAGGCTGCCGCTAAACCGAGAAAACAAATGGCGAAGCTGAAGGTCCAAGCTACCTGGGAATCGTTCCAATGACAGGCGTTGCCAATCGGTTTTTGGAAATAACTCCAAGCGTAGACGGTTCCCAAGAAGAGTTGCAACCACACGCTCGCCAGTGCGATGATCCAGCGGTTGGGCGGCTTTGGTTCGGTCATGCTGCGGCCGTTGGGTGGGGTGACGCGCGAGGTCGAGTTGGTCATAAAATTGGTTAACCTTGGTAAAAAACGACGGCACGGCCCGCTTTGCTTGACGAATCTCAGCCAAAACGTGGGCGCATCGACGTTTGTCTTCCTTGAAAATGTTTCCGAGGGAAGATTTTTATACACGACAACTTACGATTGCACTATGGGGCGTCGGCGGAAAAAACGTAATATTTTAGCTGTCTGGAGCGGTTTTTCCAGGAAGGGTCGGAAGTTGGTTGGCTGTTCGATCGGATAGGCGGCCCGCGCTTCCGCACGGGTTGATAGACACCGCCCGCCGCCCCGCGCCCCTAGCCCCGGGCGCCGTCTTCGCTTATGATGAGAAGTGCAACGAACGAGGGAATCATGCGGATCATTTTGGCCGGGCCGCGCGGCTTTTGCGCGGGCGTGAATATGGCCATTGAAACCCTGGAACAGGCCATCGGCGCTTACGGCACGCCGCTGTACGTCTATCACGAGATCGTCCACAACAAATGGGTCGTCGGCTGGTTCGGCCGGCAGGGGGTCGTTTTCGTGAACAGCCTGGCCGACGTGCCCGAGGGCGAGCATTTGCTCTATTCGGCCCACGGCGTGCCGCCCGACGTTCGGCGTCAAGCGGCCGCGCGGCGGCTAAAAACCGTTGATGCCACTTGCCCATTGGTCACCAAGGTCCATCAAGAAGCCATTCGATTCGCCAACCTCGGCTACACGATTTTGCTGATCGGCCACGCCGGCCACGACGAAGTGATCGGAACGATGGGCGAGGCGCCGGAGGCGATTCGGTTGATCCAGACGGCGCAAGATGTCGATCGGGTGAAAGTGGCCGATCCGGCGAAAGTCGCTTATCTCACGCAGACGACGCTTTCCGTCGATGATGCGGTCCGCATCGTCAAACTGCTCCGCGACCGATTTCCGCAGATTGTCGGGCCGGCGCGGAACGATATTTGCTATGCCACGCAAAATCGCCAAGAAGCCGTGCGAACGCTTGCCGCCGAGGCCGATCTGGTGTTGGTCGTCGGCAGCCAAAACAGTTCGAATAGCCAGCGGCTGGCGGAGCTAGCCTTGGCCTGCGGCGTTTCGGCCCATTTGATTGATAGCCCAGCCGATATCGACATGGGTTGGCTCGCCGGGGTCGAGACCGTCGTGGTCACGGCCGGCGCCAGCGCCCCGGAGGCGTTGGTTCAGAAATGCGTGAGCATATTGCAGGAGCGATTTGGCGCGACGACGGAAACCCGCCAAGTTTGCGAAGAACGTCTTCGTTTTGCCTTGCCGAAACTTTTATAACGATTACATTGGTAGCACCATTGGTGCGGTAGTTGCACGGCCGCACCTTGAAAAAGGGGTGGCAGTACAACTGCCGCCCCAACCAGTCTCCAATCCCCCGGTCTCCCCTCAGCCTTCCTCCCATGAAGATTCACGACATCGAGTTTTTTCTGGTCGCGGCCGCGTCGTTGGATTCGCCGACGCCGACCCGCTCGCTGCTGGTTCGCGTCACGACGGCTTCGGGCTTGGAAGGCTGGGGCGAGTCGTCGCTCGGCTGGCGGCTCGGCGAATTGGCCGCGCGGCGGGAATCGCTGTTGGCCGTGTTGGCCGGGCGAAGCGTCTATGACATCGAGGAACTGCACACGCTCGACGCGCTGGCGCCGCCGGCGTTGCGAGCCGCCGTCGAAATAGCCCTGTGGGATTTGCTCGGCCACGTGGTGCAACAGCCGCTTTGCAATTTGTTGGGCGGATACTACCGCCACCGCGTGCCAATCTCGATCCGGCTGGCCGGCCATCCGAAAAACGCGGCGCAGGTTTCACGCGAATTGGCCGACCGGGGATTTCATACGCAAACGTTCGTCAGCGGCGGCAAGCCGGAGGAAGACATCCGAAGCATCGCGTCCATACGGGAAATGGTCGGCGACCGGATCGAGCTTCGCTACGACGGCCAAGGACGATTCGATCGAGAAACGGCCCTGGAGCTTTGCGACGCCTTGGAGTCGGAACGGCTTCAATTTTTTCTCGATCCGATCAGCGCGCCGGAGTTGCACGCGATGGCATCGCTGGGCCGGCAGACGAGCATTTCGTTGGCGGCGTGGCGAACGATTCGAAGCTCAGCCGACGTTTTGGCCTGCGTGCGATGCGGCGCCGCGCCGTTCGTGGTGATCGATTTGGAGCAAGTCGGCGGCATCGTCCCGGCTCGCGCGTGCGCCGCGGTGGCGGCGGCCGCCGGCGTGATTCCGATTCTCGGCGGTCGGGCGTCGCTCGGCATTGCCGCCGCCGCCATGCTTCACATGGCCGCCGCGATGTCGGCGTTTTCGACCGGCAACGAAATTCTTTCGCGTCCATTCCGCGACATGGTATTGACCGACGCCTTTGAGATATCCGACGGCATGATTGCCGTTCCGCAATCGCACGGTCTGGGGATCGAAGTGGACCGGCAGAAAATCGAGCGACGTCAGCCATCGGCGTGATGCGATATCCGGCATCGCGTCCATCAGACGTTGCGTTGTTTTTACCGCGCGATCGGCGGCATGGGACAGGTCAGCGCGGCGGAGATGACGCGCAACAATTCCTGCTCGTCGGCCGTCACGCGGCCGTCGGCCATGACGCACGCCGTGACGGCTGCCATGATGTCGCGTTTGACAAGCGGCGTCGTTTGGGCCAATTCGGCCAACGCGGCGTCGAACTTCTTCAGCGTGCATTCTGATAGCGGAACCATCGCGGCTTTTCCGAGCAACTGGCCCACGCCGGCCTGAAACGCCCGAGTGGCCGAGGCTTCGTCCGCCTGGCCGACGTAAGCCAACATCGAAAGCGTGACCAACAGCGGATCGGCAACCGCGCTGACGGTGCGATAGCGCGCCGCCGCCGGCTTTTTCAGGCCGAAATGAACGTCCAAATAGCTGAATAACACCGTGCAAAGACTGTACTCGAACAGATCGAGCTTTCCGTCGGCGTTGACCAAGCTATCGACCGTTTGCCGAAATCTCGCGTATTGTTGCGCCGACGCTCGCTTGAGGGCCGGGATCGTGACATCGACCAGCGGCAACCGCGCCGCGACAGGCAACGCTTGCACCGCGTCGGCCATGCGCTCGGCCAATTGATACAACGGCGGCTCGACCCTCGCGCGAAGAATCGCCGACTGCTTGGCCCGAACCGCTTCGTCGTCGCGGTGGAGCAGCAGCAGATAGACGATCGCCTGTGCGGCAAACGGCTCTCGGGCGGCATCCAACAACGCCTGCGGCACGTCGGCAATTGCCGAAC